>JAEORY010000533.1 GCA_016840645.1 Candidatus Borrarchaeota archaeon
CATCGGATGTTGCATTCCTGGAACTCGGTTGGGGTCCTGGTGACCATGATCAGGCAGAAGACCGTGTTCACAGAATAACACAGGAGGCTGAGAGTATTAACATTTACTACTTCGTGGCGGAAGGTACGATTGAGGAGGATATAATACGTCTCATTGATAAGAAGCGTAAAGTGCTCGCAATGGTGCTGGACGGTAAAGAAGTGGAGATGGAATCACTATTAGCTGAACTATTGGCAAAGTATAGGGACGGTGAGGCTAAATGAGAAGAAGAGCAACACCAATTGTTAAAGACATCAAACTCATCTGGTCAGTAGTGTGGGAGTTTGCACGTAAATATTCCAAAATAGAGTGTGATGATCTGTTCTCAGAGGCCTGCATTGTCTACATACAGGCTGTGTGGACATGGGATCCGAGCAAGAGCAAACTGTCCACATGGGCGGTGAACAACATGCGGCAGGCATTGCACAATTATTGCAAAACAGTCAACACACGAACAAGAATTATGTCCGAATTTTTGTCCACGGTGGATAAAGATAAAATAAATGACATAACACCAAGAGATATACTGATTGAAAAAGAAATAAGTCAGGCATTTCTTGAATTTATTGCAAACCAGCCACATGATGTTCGTGTGATATGTCAGCTAGTTCTTGAAAATCCGGATGAGTACAGCGGAATGCCCCCAAAGAAAGCACGCGGACTATTGGTAAAGCATCTTCGCGAGTTAGGATGGATATGGACCCGCATTTGGTCTGCTCTGCGAGATGTAAAATTCCTATTTAAATGAAATGAGTGCTCAATATATAATATAAGTGATAGAAAGAAGATGAGGATTTGGCGGGGGTAGCTCAAGTAGAGCACGTGCCGGGGCACAGTGATGTGGGTTCAAGTCCCACCCCCGCGCAGATTTACCAATCTCTAATGAATATCGAAGAACTATATCAGGAATATGGCTTGGAGACTGCTCCTGACGGCAACAAGCATTGCTTAAGTGGGTGGGTCAACGTGGAGTGTCCCTTCTGTGAGGGCAATCCCGGGTATCATTTAGGGTATAACCTCCAAGGTAGATATTTCCATTGCTGGCGGTGTGGATGGCATCCTCCTGTTGAAACACTACGAAAACTGCTCTCTGTATCCCCGTCGAATGCAGAACGGTTAGCCAAATCCATTCGTGCCGCCAGCACTCCTCCTGATAAAAAGCCATTTGTAAAACCCAAAGCATTCAAATTCCCAACTAATGTTGGCCCACTATCACCCTATCACAAAGGCTACCTAGAGCACAGAGGGTTTGACCCAGACAAGATTGCAGAAGAATGGAGCTTGTCTGGAACAGGCCCTGTCAGCTCACTTGATAAAAAGGACTACAAAAACAGGATTATTACCCCGATATTCTGGGGTAACAAACCTGTCTCCTTCCAAGCCAGAGCAATAAATGAAAAGACGGAACCAAAATATAAAGCCTGTCCCATAGATCGTGAACTTATACATCATAAGCATATTCTCTACGGAAAACGCAGTCAATGGAACGGTTTTGGCATCTGTGTTGAAGGAGTGACAGATGTGTGGCGTCTTGGACCAAGTGCATTTGCCACATTTGGAATCATTTATACACAGCGACAAATTATAGAAATGATGATACGGTTCCATACCATAATTATAGCTTATGATAGCGATCCTCAGGCTCAACAACAGGCCCACACATTAGCAAGCGAATTAAGAATGTCAGGCAAGACTCGAACAGTAATAGCTAAAATACCTTCTGATCCTGCTGATATGACTGAAGAAGAAGCATCAGAGTTCGTTCACTGGGCTAAAAATCTGTTTATATAGGAGGAAACAAAAAATGAAATGTGCAAAATGCAGTAAGGAAATTCGACCAGAAGACGCCCATATGAAAATTGAGATTGTGTTTGCCGAGGGTATAGATCCAAAAATAGCAATGGCAAACGCTCCATTTGCAACACTTGAGGGTCGCTCGGCAATTACCACAGTATGTCACCCCTGCGCAGGAACATTGATAATGCTAATGATGATAGGATTGAAGGATATCATTTCTCCCACTGCTGATATGTGATATGGACAAAGCTAGAATGGAATATTTGGACTACGCAGCCGTGGGCAAGCCAATTATCGGAAAATCCGATGATTGCTCCCACAACCCTACCTGCTCATTATCACCCTGCGCTGTTTGTGGCCGCAAGGTGTACAGATGTAAAGTTTGGTATGCCATGAGGCATGATGCAATCATAGTATATTGCTGTTCCAAAACATGCACTGTTGTCTTGGAATACGTTCATGGCACATCAGCCTTATCAAAATCTCCAAGGCTAGGCAAATCAAATAAGAAGTACAGGAGGAGAACGAGTGAAACGACGTTCAGACGTAAATCAGGAAAAGTCAAAAAATCCGGCTCTGGAGAGTTTCTCGACGCAGGCATATCTCTCCGTCAATAAACGAATACTCAAAAAGTTTGGACCTGAAGGAGCCATATTCTTGGCGAATCTGATTGATAATTACCTATACTATCTACATTCCCATGCGATAAAAGGTGAATGGTTTTACGTTACTCATCAAAAACAGATGACACAAACTGGAATTCAATCGGAGTACAGAATAAGAAAATGGAAAAAATACTTTCAGAAATTGGAAATACTAGAGCTGCGTTTTATGGGTCAACCAGGTAAGGAATACTACAAAATCAATGAAAAAGTGTTATGGAAAATTCTAGGTTTCAGCTCTAAAGAAATAGAAGGGCTAGCCCTTAAAAAATCGGAGGGCTCTATTAGTATAAATACTAATAAAATAAAAACTAAAAATAAAAAAATGTCTTTTATAGATTTTCAGGATTTTTTGGAGAAGTTTCCCAAAGAATGGCAAAAGAATGAAGACTTTCAAGAAGCATTGGAATCATTCATCCTGCATAGGAAAGAGATCAACAGAAAGCTCACTGATAGGGCCGCCAATGGTATAGTCAACAAGGCAGTGAAAACAGACATTGTCAGAACAATTCTCTCCATCTGGCGTTCCATCGAGAGCGGATGGACAAGTATATTTCCAGACAAAGAGGAATTGCCAGAAAGTTTAGAGGAGCCGATTGGTGCTCGAATAGCTCGATGGTATAGCTTGGGGAGAAAGAAACCACCTGCTGCCCTTTTGCGTCGCTTTGCCCGATCGAACAAACCTCACGAACACGAAATTGTCAAACGGTGGGAGAGAACACCATCTTCTAGCTTGTTGGTAACTCGATATGCTGAGTGGTTGGAGAAACAGAATTGGATTAGCGATAAAGAGGCTTGGAAACTGTATGAGCCTGATGGAAAGGTATTCAAAAGGTTCCTTTCGAGCTACCAAAGGGAAATTGGGGTCAACATAATCACAGGAGAGGAGGTCTAATCATGGCCGAAATAACAGAGAAAGATAGGAAAGAACTTCAAGAGTGGATGAAGAAGGGTCTCTTTGTCAAAAGTATATCTTGCCCTTGGCAATTTGGTAAAGAAA
>JAEORY010000534.1 GCA_016840645.1 Candidatus Borrarchaeota archaeon
GACGTTTAGGAACGTTGTAGAAGAACTGGGGATGAATAAATACAGTTCTTTACTAATGGTTAACTTAGAAAATCATGTCGTTCGTGTACATAGAGACATGCCAAAAGAAGCAACAGAAAAAGCAAAAGCACTAATTTTAGCTGCAGCAGCAAAGCTTGAAAAAGCAGAATCGATTGAAAAAATTAAGATTCCGATTCAACCTTCTACACTAATTATTGGCGGTGGAATTGCTGGAGAAACCGCTGCACAAGAATTAACTGATCTTGGATTTAATGTTACACTGGTTGAACGCCGCCCTTCAATAGGTGGGAGAATGCTTCAATTAGGAACAGTTTACCCAACCAATGATTGCTCTCTTTGCGTACGCTCTTCCGGTTCAGTCGGATACGACATTGGAGGACCCCGACGATGCTTCTATCGCGGTGGACTTGACTCACTTGATAAATTAGAGATCCTAACAAATACAGAGGTAAAGAATGTTAAAGGTCAAGTCGGAAACTTTAAGGCAACTTTGGAAAAGAAACCAAGATATGTAAATGAACGTTGTATTAACTGCAATAAATGTGTAGATGTGTGTCCTGTCGAAGTTGGCAATAGTTTTGATTTTTTTCTAACTAAAAGAAAGGCAATTTACCGCCCATTCCCACAATCTATTCCGCCATATTACGTAATTGATCCAGACACATGTATCTGGTGTGGGAAATGCGTAGAAGTTTGCCCAACAAACGCTATTGATCTAGAAGATCAAAAAAGCGAAATCGTAGAAAAACAATTCGGCACTATTATAATGGCCACTGGTTTTGCAGAATATGACGCTAAAAAGTTGAATTACGGTTACGGAATGTTTCCAGATGTGGTCACTCAACTTCAGTTGGCGAGGATGTTAGATCCAACCGGTCCATCTTTTGGTGAGCCCTATAGGCCATCGAATCAAGACATGCCTCAAAAAATCGTGATGATCCAATGTGCTGGAAGCAGAGATGAAGCACATATGCCATACTGCTCAAATGCATGCTGTATGATTGCGCTTAAACATAGCATAATGATCAAAGAGAAACACCCAGAGATCGATATAACGATATGCTATATGGATATTCGCCCAGTTGGCAAGAACTATGAGGAATACTATCGAAAGGCAAGAAAATTAGGCGTGGTCTTCCTGAGAGGAAAACCAAGTTATGTAGTTGATGATCAGAGAATTGAAAAATTACTTGTTGAAGTTGAAAATACATTAACCGGAGAATTCAACATACTTGAGGCTGATTTGGTCGCCTTATCAATGGCAATGGTTCCTTCGAAAGGCTCTACAGAACTTGCGAAGATGTTAGGTGTTGAACTGGATGAATATGGCTTTATTAAACCTCTTGATTCGAAAATTAGACCCGTGGAAACGAACGTTGCAGGAATATTTGCCACCGGTTGTGCTATAACACCGATGGACATACCAACTACGATGGTATATTCGGGTACAGCGAGCATCAGGGCTGCCAAGCTCATGCAAACCCGCGAAATGGAGAAAGATAACGTCACCGCCTGGGTAGACCAGGAGATATGCAGCACCTGCAGAATTTGTGAGCAAGTATGTCCTTTTTCCGCCATAGAGATGGGAGTAAAAGAAGATGGCGATTTAGGACCTGCTGAAGTCTTAGATGCAAAATGCTATGCATGTGGTCTATGCGTTTCAGCGTGCCCATCTGCAGCGATCAGTTTCAAGTTCTACTCTGAAGAACAACTAAAGGCTGAAATCAATAGTCTACTATACAATGCTGGTACTGAAAAGAAAGTTATTGCATTCCTTTGCGATGAATGTGCATATGGTACTTCAGATGAAGCAGGCTTTATGGGGCTTCAATATGATCCTAGTGTTTACATTGTACGGGTACCCTGTATCTCTCGTGTTGACCCACAGTTAGTTCTTTCAACACTACAAGAGGGAGCAGATGGCGTGCTTGTCATTGGTTGTCTAAAAGAGAGGTGTCACTTCCTTAAGGGCAGTGAAGTCGGCGATCTTCGAGTAAATCTGCTACAATTATTACTTAATCAAATGGGTATCAGCGAAGAACGTGTCAAAATGTATTTCGTTGACTGCGCAGAAGTAAATGTCTTTACTAGAGCCGTTGAAGAGATGACTCAAACGCTAAACACCATCGGCAAACTTAAAATCCAATAAATTTTGGTAACTTTTATTACCTGTTTTCTTTCATTTTTCAAAGTCATTGCTTACGAAATGAGTTCGTATCCTTTTTCTCGTGTTCTTATAGCAACCTTTTGCACACCCTGATTTATTGATACTTCTGCCAACTCAATTAGTTCATTTCTTGTTGGAGGGGTTATATTTTTTAGGTTTCGTACATCTCCTTCGTTCCAAAACTGCTGTAATACGTATACACCGCGAAAAGTATGACTAGCTAAAAACCTTGAGATTGCTTTGATGTCGTCTTTCATAATAAGCCCAGGAACAACCGTTGTTCTCACTTCAAAATCGACAACATTTGAAGAGTTAATAATACTAAAACTCTGTATAACATTTTCTAATATGTTTGAAGGTGTCTGAGTGATCGAGATATAGCGGGAAAATTCGCATTTTAAGTCTAAGGCGATTCGATCTACAATATTAACAAGTTCAGATGTTATCTTTGGAAGTGATCCATTGGTATCCACGCTTACATAGAAACGTTTTTTTAATTCCTGACAGAGAGGAATTAACGTAGGTTGTAAAAGGGGTTCACCGCCAGTAATTGAAACAGAATCTATTAAGATATTCTTGTAAATCACATCTAATAACTTAGTGAGTTCTATTAATTCGCCTGAATTAGCTGGAATTAATGTCGAGTTTTGGCAGAAAACACAATTGAAGTTACAGCCTGCTAAAAAAACTACACTGCATGCTCGCTGGGGGATGTCAACTGTTGATAATTCAACGACACCACCGATTCTCAGATAATGTTTCATATTATTCCAACCAAACTAATTTAGAGGTTAAGAAAAATAAACACTGTTATACAAGGAACTGTTCTGTAGTAGCACAGATCAAGATATATTTGTATTGGCTTTTATCTTGATGTTATTGAACTAAGTTAATTGAATAAAGGAACTACTTATGCTATAGTTTCTAAAAAAGACCAAACAATATTTGTTTTAGAAGATTTTAACACTTGATCTAAAGATTATAAGGAAAAAAAGGGGAAAAAAGAAGTTTAGACGAGTTTATCTCAACTACTTTATTGCTAGATTGATGTCACTCATCATGACCTTCTTTCGACCGGCGTGTTTTGCGAGTCCAACAGCCTTCGAAGTGATTGTTTCGATTTGGCCTTCAAGGTACTCAACTAATTTCATTACAGCATCCTTCGCAACTAATTTTGCGCCGGTTTCTTTCATAAGGTCTCGTACTGGAGCAATTGCTAATCGAGCCATTATTATATTTCCTCCAAATATTTGGATGTATGTGTTCATTACTTTTCTTTGAACACTACCTAAATTT
>JAEORY010000535.1 GCA_016840645.1 Candidatus Borrarchaeota archaeon
GGGGTGACCCAATAGATGCACGTGCACCAACAATTCAAGAGGCCGCGGCTATAGCAACCGCAAAAGCGATATTAGACACAAAAAAGGCGTGAAAATGCTTGAAAAAGACATAGAAAGGCTAATTTTGGAGTATTTATCGATTCATGGGTGGTTGGCCTGGAAGAATCCGACAGTTGGCGTTTTTGACCAAAGCAGGGGTAAATTTAGGAAGCCAAGTGGAAAATTTCACATGACTGGAGTTTCGGATATTATAGCGGTGCGAAATGGAGAAGTTTGGTTCATTGAGGTTAAGACTAAGCGCGGCAGACAAACGGATAATCAGAAATTGTTTGAAAGGCTAATTGGCGAGAAAGGTGGGAATTATTTACTAGCACGGTCGGTCGATGATGTGAAGTTTTTAGCGGAAGTTTGAAAACCTGAAAATATATGGGATAATAAATTATGGCAAAGAAAGTCAAAAGAGGCGCACCAACTAAGTATCAGAAAGCTCTCGGTAATCTTATCGCAAAAATGGTTAGTGACGGTGCAACATTTGAGGAAATAGCAAAGGCTGCCGGAATTGATGTTGGAACTCTATGGAACTGGAGAAATACGCAAGAAGACATCAAAAAAGCTGTACGCGATGCGAAAAACATTCCAAACCAGCTCGTAGAGGGCGCTTTATTCAAGTTGTGTGTAG
The DNA here is from genome assembly GCA_016840645.1 of Candidatus Borrarchaeota archaeon. Next base: position 680 of record JAEORY010000535.1, read on the forward strand.
GGTATTCAGTCACCACAAAGGACGCTGATGGCAACGAAAAAGTGTTTACTCACGTCAAGCCAGACATCACCGCAATCAAGCATTGGCTAAAGAATCGTGATCCCGAAAATTGGGCAGAAGAAAGCAAGCTGGAGCTTGAGATGACGAAGCCAATTAGGTTGGATCTGTCAAACGCAAGCGAAGAGGAGTTGATGGATGCCATCATGAAGGAAGTGAGGGCAGACAAAAAGGTAACGTAATGACAAAGGATTTGTTTTACATTTTCACGGATGAAATGAGTGGCGAAGAGCGTTACAGGAGCTGGAAGAAGGAATATATTCGAGCAGGGTTAATTCTTTGTGATTGGAATAAGAGTAAAGCAGCTCGTTTTCTTGGTATATCACTTAAAACTCTCCGTAACTGGATGGATGATCATCCAGAGGTGGAAGAATTTAAGGGCTATCGATTCGGGTACAGCAAGGCAATTGAAGAGGTTGTTGATTTTAATGGGTGTCAGACGAAAACTTATCGGGTGAAAGACTACGCTAAGAAGAAAATCGAGCGTATAGCACAACAATTCTGGTTTCGTCAACTGTCAGAGGAAGAAAGAGAGAAAGTAAAGACAAGAATACTCGAACAGTACTAAAATATACTTGCGTTAGCATTTCACGGATGAAATAATAGCGAACGATTCGCAGCTAGCGCACTTGAAAGGAGGGAACCTTGAGCAAGTTAAGACAAAAACGCACTTTATTTTATGCTGACCTGATTAAGCGTCGATCTGGGCCTAGGCAGGTTCTTAAAGCTTGTGAAGAGATGGGCGAGCTTATGCAGGCGCTTTCAAGATACGACTCATACCAATCTGCCAAAAGACGACATGCTGTTCACGAGGAAATTGTTGATGTTTTCATTCTTCTTGAACAACTCTGCATGATATTCAATTTAAGTGAAGAACAATTCAACAGAATAATGGAAGACAAGCTTCGTAAGCTGAGGGCGCACATGAAAACTTGGTCGTCGGTAGAAAAGAAAAACGAGATAAAGTCATGAATAAAGACCCATGGAAACACGCATCTGATGAATTTGTAAAACTCAGAGATGAGAATAGAAAGTTGAAGATGCAGCATTTGGTGATGTATGCAGTTTTGGAATACAGGAAAAGACAAGGTGACAACTTAGCTTCACTCGCAATTAACAGAGTGGAGGAATATGAAATAACAGGTGGTGAAAAATGGCTAGAAGAACAAGTCGAAAAGTTTACGAACAGATAAAACAAGAGGGCTTGCTTTCTGAAAGAAGAATGGAAGTTTACCGATGTGTGTTCCTTCATGGCCCCTTAACGGCAATGGAAGCTTTCGAGAAACTAAAGCTCAATACAAACCAATCGGGCAGGTTTACAGAGCTTAGAGAAATGGGGGTTTTGACTGAGTTGGGATCAAGGAAGTGTAGTATCACGGGTAGGGAGGCGATTATTTGGGAAGTAACGAACAAGCTCCCAAAGAACGTAAAAACAAGATTAAGCAAGAAGGATAAGCGCATTTTAGAGCTTGAAAATGCGCTAACGTATGCGGTGAATGTAATTGGGTCAGCTAGGGATTTACTCAGGTTCACGTATATGAATAAAAAGCAATCTGAGTTATTAAATAAAGTCGGAAAGGAATTGATTGAGGTGTTGAAATGAGAAAGGGGAAAAGTTATAGAGAAAGGCAATATAACGGGATTGATTTTAAAAGGCTTCAAAGAACTGTTTCAATGTATGGTTATGGGTGTATTGGGCGCGAGTGTGCATCTTGCCCTGAAAGGTTTGATGAATGTCTTTTGTCGCTTCAAAAATATCTACTTGATGATGCTGCAGCTCTAGGGGAGTTTGTAAGGGTGAATATCAATAATAGTGAGTTAATAGATGAGTAAGCGAATGACGTTTGAGTATTTCGACATACACTACTGGGAAGATTATAGAGAGGGTAAGCAGTACTATATCCCCGACTATAGGATGGAAAGGCTTGTTAGTGAAGCAGCACAACAAGAACAACACATCGACAAACTAGAGAAAGAACTGGAAAAGAAAAAAGATATACCTTTAGACAGAATAGAAAAGGCCGTGCTGAAAAATAAATGCGACAAACTCGAACGCAAACTTGAGGAATTAGGTTGGCAGTATGAAGAATTAATGAAAAGGCGCAAGCAGGTTCGCAATCTAGAGAAAAAACTTGAGTTGGCTATGGAGGCGGTTGAGTTTTATGGGGATACCAATAGCTGGTTTGGTTTTGAGCCTGATTTAACCACAGAAGACTGGTATGAATTGAAGGAGCCGTATTTAAGATGGGTTGGCGGCAAACTTGCTAGAGAAATTAAGCAGAAAATCAAGGAGATTGATGATGAAATTAAAGTCAATAAAAAGAAAAAACAAAATGCACAACAATCCATTTAGGGCAAAGGTTATTGATTCACGCAAGGTTTCACGTAACCAGAAGGGGTGCATGGTTTACATTTCCGATTGCTTGAACTTCTCTAGAGATCAGAGATGGGATAAAAGATGAGTTTGCAATATACAGGGAACGAATTTTCTTATCATTGCGGCGCTTGCGATTCTTCCGGCCTGGGGATAATATGTCACTGTTACGGCGGGGCAAAAACTAGCAAGGAAGTTAAGAAAGAAGCACTAAAAAAAGCTATAGAGGAAGCAGGGAGGTTTTTCAATGGCAACACCAATAGAGATAGACTACAAAGAGAACCACGTCGAGTTTAGGCTATCCAACAAGCCTGAACATCTTTGCAAGATTTACGTTGATGACTTCAAGAATCTTGTTGAGGATACTA
>JAEORY010000536.1 GCA_016840645.1 Candidatus Borrarchaeota archaeon
TTTGGCTTCCTTTTGTGCATTAATGAGTCGACCCGTTAAATCTTTCGTATTCCATCTCGTCATCACCACAATAATAATTCCTCCGGGTTGCAAACGCTGACGAGGACCGGAGGTATACCATTCCCAAGTTCGTTCCAACGCATTCACGTTCAACGCATCTTGTTCCGAGTGGGGGTCATCAATAATTAATAAATCCGCACCGCGGCCCGTGATGCTTCCTCCGACACCCGCGGCAAAATATTCGCCGCCCTCGTTGGTCTCCCAACGTCCTGCTGCTTTGGAATCTTCACGAAGTTTGGTATTGAAAATTTTTTGGTACTCTTCGGAATCAATTAAGTGTTTCGCTTTACGACCGAATCGCACAGCGAGCTCCGTGGTATGCGTCGCTTGAATAATTTTTAATTTAGGATTTTTTCCAATCATCCAAGCGGGCATCAAGTATGATGAAAATTCTGATTTTGTATGTCTCGGTGCCATATTGATAATGATTCTTTTTAATTCGCCCCTGGCCACCTTATTAAATTTTTCTGCCATAATTTTGTGATGGGACCCCTCCACAAAATCCGGCCAGACATATTTCACAAACGCCATAAAATCATCGCGGATCGCGGACTCTTTGCGTTTCTCTTCTAATTTTATTTTATAACGTAAGAATTCTTTTCTAGCTTCGCTAGGTAATTTGCTTACATCAATATCTAAACCTTCTAATTGCATTTTTTCAAAATGATTTTATAGCCACTAAGTATACAAAATCAACATTATATATACAAACTATTAGTTACATACTTTGCAAAAAAGGTTGGTGGGGGGTCTAAAAAAACTTTCCATTTCGCAAACCTTTAGGGACCCCTACTGGGTGGGTGGGCCCGTAAGTCACAAGTTAGCTGCGACAATTTGTCGCATTGACACGACTCACGAAACGTAATCGGGGTGGGTGGGCCCGAAGGACACAAGAAGGTGCGACATTCTGTCGCAGTCAAGGTGCGACAATATGCGCAGTGTAATTTTAAATTAATAGTTTATATTAATACTTAGAAAGGATAAAAGATGAAACCAGAATATATCGTAGTAGAAAAATCAAAGTATGGAAACATCTTTGTTAAAGGCTCGTTTGAAACTCTTAACGAAGCAATACAACTTAAAAAAGGTTTATTGATTGTTAATGAAGTATCAAAAAACGAGAATACTTTGCTTATCTTTTGTAATGTTAATGAAAAGGACATTGATTACAATGGGTAAGGTAAAACAATATTATACTGAACTCGCTGAGAAGCGAGTTCAGGAACTCCAAGAGGATTTAAACGAACACTGTTTTACTCTCGGATATAAACGAGGTGGCTATAATCGTGCAGACGATCTCGACACCGACAACGAGGAATTTAAAAGACGAATTAATGAAATTCCTCACGAACTGCTCGGCTATGATACTCAAGAGGATTTAATTAACGAGTTAATTAATAATCGAGATGAGCTCTGGGCAGAGGAATACCACGATCAAATGGTAGAAAGTTATTGGGGATAATAACTTGCATTATGTGGGATATTCTGGTAGAATATCCCACAAGAAAGGATAAGGACAATGCAAACTGCTGATGTTAAAAAAGAAGAACTCGAAGCATGGTTATCAAGCAGAAGTGCGTTTACAATAACTTACTTCGCTAAGAAGTATGGCAAGATGATATCTCGCATGGGTTATTGGAACGACAAGTGCAGAATGTTTTGGTCATCAAGAGATGTTCAAGCACCTCTTTGTATAACCTACTTTGATGTTGAGAGAAACGATTACAGGACTGCCACTGATATTCGAAGTATCTCAGGAATAGAATAAGCATAGCCATAAGCCCTCATGGGCTTATGAGTATGTTTATAAACATACTAGAAAGGATAAACATGGCTAAAAAAAGATGTAAGACATGTGGTCGCCCTGTGGGTGAATATTCCTATGGTGGTAGAAGTTGGAGTACATATTTCGACCAAAGAGTTGGAAGTGTATCCAAAGACGCATGGCTACAAGCCACGAGCCATTTTAACTCTAAATATGATGAGAGGGAAAAAAAGGTTTCGTGGAATGTTCCTCAGAATAATAATGCACAAGGTTTATTTTGTAGACAAATGTGTGCGTATGTTTTTATGGAACAATACAACGAAGAACTAGCTAGACTTCCTAGCTTAGTTCAGGTATAATGTTTGTCAGAAAGGATAAAAGATGACAGATCAAGTAAGACTAAATAGTGCTAAAAGATCAGCACTAAAAAAAGAGCATTGGAAAGTAGTTCTTCAAACTCCCTGTGAGCAAAAAGATGAACTATTAGAAGCGACTACTCGCTTCTTTTCTACTCAAACAGATGTACATGAAATCTGTAAAAAAGTGGTAGATGAGAGATTTCCAAAAGCTGATTTAGATACAATGCGAAAATATAATAGTAGTCAAGATAGTGGATATTATAATTCACGACAGTTTACTGCTATGGATAGTTGCTTTGTATTAAAAAATGTTGAGAGTGATGATAGAGAAATCAGAGTTTCATTTGAGTTAGATGAAGATTTAGCTATGGCTCTCAACCACGATAGGCTTTCAGCAAGTGGAAGAAATCCATTTGTTGGTTGTCAATATAATGGAAATGGTGGTGTTAGTAGTCCACAAATTAACACCGATAGAAGCTCCAATAATCAGTGGTTAAAAGAAAATTTTAATCAAAGAAATGGTGGTTATGGGTGTGATGAAAAAAATCCATTTTCATTAGAAGTGGTTAATACAGGTGGTTGTCATAGTAGAGCATATACACTTCAAGATTGGCAGTGGAATTATGTTCTAGCCTATGAACAAGCAAAAAAAGATGTAATACAAGCTCATAGAGATTATTACTCTTTTTGTAAAGAAAGCCAAGACACTATGAATACTGTAATCGATCAAGCTAAATTCTTGAGTGAAGTTCAAGAATATTGGGGTGATATTGATGAAAGTATTTTAATTAATGGTGATAACATTTCAACCAATCTCGCAGTCGTATCAGAGGATAGATTAGAGCAGTTGAAAGCTATGGCAGAAAAAAGAAAAGCTAATAAACCTGATATGACATTCATGTCAGGTGTCATAAAACAAGCTTAGTTAAAAGGGGGATATCCCCCTTTTAACTACGTTTGACGAAATGAAAAAAGAAATATTAGAAACAATATACTCAGCTCTACTAGTTAGGGGTGAACATATCTGGACAAATATCCATGACTATAAAAAATACTATGATCCTAAATGCAAAAAATCTAGAGAAGTCATGTTAAGATTAAAAAAAGGTTTAAGAAAAACTACTCTAGCTCTTAGAGAAATAGAAAATAAATTTTAATTTTTCCAAAAAATAAAAATAACGTGTCCTTGAAGGCTCAAGCCTTTAATTTTTTTTGGGTGGGTGGGCCCAGAATTCACAAGCATTTATAGGGTGGGTGGGCCCGAAGTTCACAAGCTGGGTGCGA
>JAEORY010000537.1 GCA_016840645.1 Candidatus Borrarchaeota archaeon
TAAGAACGAAGCATTGGGTCAACTTAGAATCAGTAAGAGAAATTTATCTCATGAGAGATTAACCGAGAATCATTCTAAAACTCTGAAACTCTATTCTCCGCAAGTCTATATGGATCTTGAATGTATGGGTCCAAGTGGAGAGGATTTAACACAGCATTTGTATGATCTGACTCTAAAAGAAATTGGTCTTTTAGATGAACCTTACAAAACTGTGATGTTTGAGCGTGAAGTTAATAGAAAACAACTTCAAGATATTGCGGTAGATTTAGACTGGAATTTAAATACAGTCAAAACTCGTTTGAGAAAAGCTCGTCAAGAGATTGCGGACAAGTTGACTAAAAAATATCCAGAATTAATTGAAGCTTATAATGAAAAGGAATAGACCATATCCATTTAGGCCGAAACGCTGGGCGATTTACATGGTCATTAAGGACATTGTAAATTATAAAGCCTGGAGAAAGACTATAAAGAGGGAAAATGATAATCCCAAATCTTTATGGCACCGTTTTGGTATGAAGCACAACTACTTTTATACGGTTTATTTTCCATTGACTCTCCCCGAAGAAGATCGAGCATTGCCCGATAATATCAAAAGGATGAGAGTGGTTGAATCTCTGGCACCGGTTCATCGATATATAGACGAGGACTTGGAGTTTGCCGAGTACATCGTGCCAGAATTCAACCAATTTTATGATGAGGAAAATCAACCTACCCTAACTTATGGTATTGTTTATCGTTTCGCATTCAAAAGATTGTCCTTAGCGTGGGCAATATCACGTACACTAATTACAGGAGGCCTGTTATTCGCATTTATTAAGTGGCCCATTATCACAACCGTTGCTGACTGGATTGGTCAGCTAATACAAAGTATATGATAGACGATTTTAAACGTTGGAAAGTAAAGTGGCTTAAAGGATTTAGGGATTTGCCAACTCCCTACTATCCGTTAAAGTGTCCTGGTGTAACGACCGTTTTGGATCTTATTCCAGATCCTGATTGGGAGAAGTTCATTGAAGAAGTTGGTGAAGAAAAAGCCAAACAAATCCAAGAAGCTGCATGGCATCGTGGAACTTCAATGCACACTTTCATCGAACACTTTATCAATAAGCTAGCGAAGAGTGGCGATCCCTCGGTTGCACTTCAACATACCCTTACAACCTCGTTGCCTATCTTAGAGGAAGAGGGTATACCCATGGAGAAGATAGATAAGGGTAGAGAAATGTTTCATAATTTCTACTATTCTGAGTATGCCAACTCATACTCAGATTTAATTGGAACCGAACTGCCCTTATATTCTCCATATCTTTTTTATAGAGGAAAGGGAGATGTCTTCTACAATATCAAAGGATTAGGAAGAGCAATCACTGATTTCAAAACTTCAAGTAAACGTATCGAAAAAGGAACTGTCAAGGAATTGAAGTACAAACGACAGTTAGGTGGATATGCCCTCGCGGCTGAACATATGCTTGAGGAAAAGGGAGTTAAAATAGAACAAGCATCCATTTTAGCGGTACAAACAAGATCAGCTATCATACAGGAAATTACATTACGAGGTGACGAGCTTGAAGAGCAAAAACAAGAGTTCGAAACTTTGGTTAAACAATGGCATATAAAAAATGGACAAGGCTTTATATTTGAAGAGGAGAAAGCTTAAAAAATGGCTTACTAACAATTTTGATGTTAAATATGTTGATATACCCTGTTTCGTATGGATGGAAATAAAGGGTGATCAAATAGTTCAAAAGAGTTTTTCTGTTGGTACTATTCAATTTGAGTCCATAAGAAAGTTTAAAGAATATTTTTCGGAAAGAAACAGATCGAAATTTTTTATTCTTAGAAATCAAAAAGGAGAAATTTTTGAACAATTTAGCGGAGAGCGTTATTTTAGAATGCGAATCGCATCAATTGAACGAAACAGACGATATAAAATAAAAACTAAAAGTCATGAGTGAAGAACTTAAACAAGGTGAATTAGAAATTAACAGTACAGAAGAACTCAACGATAAGTTGGGTGAACTGACTAAGGATCCTTCATTAAATAAACCTACTGACGAAGAAGTAGAATTGGCACAAAAGGATTTCGAAGAAGCTGCTAAAGAATGGCAAACCAAAGTTTATCAAATCGGCGAACCTGAAGACGCCTTAGAATTCTGTAATTATATCCAACATTTTTTACGTAGTAGATATTTATGGCAAAAAGATGCATGGATGGGGGTCATCAAATTGACTGAAGAGTTAGAAGAGGCCGAAAAACTTATTTCTGCTGATAAAGAAAAACCCCTTGAGCTTGGCTATCAAGCACTAGAATTTACGTATTTTGCTTTCTCGAATTTAGGGGGAGTAGGATTAGAAGCAGCAAAAGCCTTTGAAGCAGAAGCAGAAACTTTTGTAAAAGTAGCTACGAAGGTTGAAGAAATTTTAGAAGATGCAAGAAAAGCTCTAAAAGAAGTTGAATTCTTACAACAGCGTTGGGGAGCAATGGCTCAAGGATTTTATCTTGAAATGGAACCCGAAGAGGAAGCCCCAGAAAATATGGGAGTTACTGAGGGTGGTATTCCAATTCATCCTGATAATGCTGAAGCAATTGCTGAAGAGCTAGCCAAGAAAGAAGAAGCACCGGAATAATTGAAACATATTCCATTTGAATAAGGCTTAGATTATCAAAACCTAAGCCTTATTTTTTTATATAAATAAAGACAAAGAATATATAGCAAAAAGAAATAATTATGGAAAGATGGCTCAGGAAAAACCTTAGGTACATAACCCTGGTTTTACTTGCTTTATTTTTACTGAAGAACACACAGAGCTGCAATAGAAAAATGGCTCTTAGAACTCTAGAGAAAAATCTTATTGAGGAATGCGATTCCATCACTAATATGAAGGATGGTATCATAAGCGAAAAATTACTTATCATTGATTCCCTTGAACAAGAAAATTTAACCAAAGATTTCCTAATCAAAGATCTTGAGAATGATCTTGAGGTTGCTGGTGTGCGTGTGAATGCGGCTGAAAGAAGAGCAGATGCTGTTCAGCAAACTGCAGAGGCTGTAAAAGCTAACACCACTATTGAAGTTAAGGGAGTTGAACGAGATACGACAAATAACGAAAATTAATTATGGCCGTAAAAAATAAGGCCCTATATTGGGCATTAATAGGAACGTTCGTAGTACTTTACTTATGTGTTGCTTTTGTATCAACATTGCACGCAATTACGTTCTTTCAATTAGCAAATACTTTAGGACTTGCAATCCTTCTTGGTGCTGCATATGAAATTGGACAGGCCGCTGTACTATTCTCTATTCTGATGACAAACAATAAAAACCGAATGCTCGCGTGGAGTATGATGTTTCTATTGACTGCACTTCAGGTAACCGCCAACGTTTATGCTTCATTCAAATTCATGGATGCCAGTGGTTCAACAGATTGGACATATTGGCAACGGGCAATCTTGTTCGGGGTCGAG
>JAEORY010000538.1 GCA_016840645.1 Candidatus Borrarchaeota archaeon
AAAAGGACATCGGGTAACCGTTCTCACTAATAGACCTTTAACCGACAGAAACGCACTGGTTGAGGCGGAATTAGACACAGTATATGTCAAGAGTCCAGACCTCAAGCGCTTCGCATATCGAATCGAGAAAAAGCATGTCTATGTAGCCGCCATGTTGAATCACATAGATGCGTTTTTATTCCAGAGAAAAGTGTTTAAATGGATTGCAAAACATCCAGACTTTGATGTTATACAGACATGTAGTCTCTTTAGATTAGCTCGCTGGATTCTGAATAAGTCGAATATAGCGGTGGTTGTCTGGCTACCTGGGAAACCCTCCAGGTTGACCAGAAGAATTATGGGAAAAATGAAGGGTAAGCAGCGATTTTGTTTATTTACACATGGGGACACGGCGGATTTCCTGGTAGAAAAAATGAACTACACAGAAAGCTTGGATTTTACGGTTGTAGAACCGGGTGTGGAACTCGACAAAATCGAAAAGGTCAAGAGTAATAAAGGTCATTTACGTGAAAAGTTAAGAATCCCAGAAGATGCGGTACTTGGAATCACAGTTTGCCGGCTATTGCCGATTAAAAATCTTTCGATGCTAATTTCGTCACTTGCTGAGATAAGCTTGAAGGATAAAAACATATTTTGGCTCATAGTAGGTGAAGGTCCGGAAGAGGAAATACTTAAAGATCTTGTCAGGAATAAACGCATTCAGGATAGGATTCACTTCGCCGGCCAGGTCAGTAATACAGAGGTACACGAGTTACTGGATGCGAGTGATATATTTGCACTTACCTCATTGTACGAAAGTTACGGCATATCGACGTTGGAGGCGATGGGACACGGGCTCCCCGTAATTTGCACAAAAGCAGGTTACTTGGTTGAACTTATTAGAAAAAGTGAGGGCGGTGTGCTGGTTGAGATTGACGATACCAGAAGGTTGGCTGAAGAGATAACTAAGTTATCGGATAGTGCTGAATTGAGGAACAACTACGGACAGAATGGTAAGGCATATGTGTTGCAATTCGGATGGATGCGGACTGTGGAAAAACTAATCGCCGTCTATCAAAAGGCAATATTTGCCAAATGAAGATATGACTGTTACTTGTGTCTTTGTAGTAAGGAACTATTTTTCTCACATCAAAAAGGTGTTAGTCCTAATTCTGTAAGAATCTCCAGCCACTGTTTATTCATATAAGGACAGACCCAATTATATTACTGTTGTTTTTAGAATCACTGCACGATGAAAATTTAGCAATACAGATTCTGCAAATGCGAGTCTTAAAGACAATGTAACATTGTCACTCACAATTTGGCAGTGTAGAGAACTTGGAAAGCAAAAAACAGTTATGCTATTCATCGACTTTGTGAATAGGATAACCACATTTTCTAAGAAATAGATATAGTTAGGTAGCTAACAACTTTAATGAAACTTATTAGAAAACAGTCTGCAGCCTCCGGTGTTTTGTCAGCGACATTTTATAATACATTGTCATTTTTGTTTAGATATGGCAGACAGGCAGTTATAGCGGCTTTGTTTGGATTGAGTCTCCAACTTGATGCTTTTTACATGGCATTAGGACTTTTAGAAGTACTAATTTTTTCGTTCGCCTTCATATTTGATATTGTTGTGGTGCCCAAAATTGTAGAAGACGAGCAAGCAAAAAACCAAGTAGGAGTGGACCGGCTGACAAGTACTTTTTTTTTATTGTCGCTGTTTGGAGGTATAATTGCTACTGTTATAATTGCTGTCTTTTCGAGACAAATCTCCTACATAGCGCTTGGTTTCAATGAGACAAAGAGAGAGCAACTTCGAATCGGGCTGTATCTCCTTCTGCCAATTGCTGCATTCTTCCTTCCATATCGGGCACTAGGAGCTTTTTTCAGAGCAAAAAGAAATTTCAGAGTCTTCTATTTATCGGAGATGCTGATCTATCTATTTTCATTCATCTTTCTATTCGTTAAGCCGAAAGACCCAAGAATAATATTTTTATCGAGTTCAATTGGACATACTACTGCATTTTGTGTCTTATTAATTCTTAGTGCAAGAAATTTTAAACTAGTAGGCTATTTCGATAAGTCTATATTGCGCTCCTTCCTGATAGCGACTCCTGCTATACTTTTACTGAACGGAATTACCCAAATTTTAACTTTTACCGATAGGCTATTCGCGACATTCTTAAGTACAGGGAGCATGAGTGCACTTTCCTATGGTAGATTGATTGTTGGAGTATTTCCCAGTCTATTCTCTCTGCAGGTAATATTCTTAACAGTATTTGCTGAAGGCGAAAAAGAAAGAAGAGAAAAAATACTTAACTACACAGTGAAAATTGCGATTATGCTCAGCATTCCATTCACTATAGTATATATAATCAGTGGCGTTCCTATCATACAAATATTGTTTGGTAGAGGAAATTTCGATATCAAAGATGTGCAAACGACGGCACTGGCTGTTAGATACTACTCAATTGGTTTTATAGGAATGATAATTCAACCTGTATGCGTCGCAGCTTTCCGAGTGATGAATAAGATGAGATCTTTGATATTAGTTACTTTAATTGGAATTTGTACGAACGTTGTTCTTAATTCTTTGTTTGTATTTGTATTTCATTTAGAAATAAGAGGAATAGCATTGTCTACATCTATCAGTCTTGCGATGATGTATACATATAGTTTGATAAAATTACGAAAGCTTGGATTAGATTTTGAACTTAAGTCTATATTTAGGTCATTAGGATTATTTAGTATTCTTGGTGGAGTATTGATGCCTCTGCTGTTTTTTATTAGAGGAAGTGAGGTAGTTAGTCTTTTGGCGATATTTTTATTTTTTATTCTCTACTTCTTATGTGTTTTTCTTCTCCCTATTCAAGACCTAAGATGGGCAAGTGATTTCTTAAAACAATTCTTGCGCCAGAAGTTACGAAGAGACACGCTGCAAGTGAACCAGAATCAGGATTAAGGGAATATTATAACATCAACGCCTTTGAAATATACCGAAGAACAATGAAAATACTGATTATAGTTCCTTCACTTAGAGGAGGTGGCGCTGAACGGGTTGTTTCTCTGCTATCACAAGAATGGGCTAATAGTAATGATGTAAGAATCGGGTTGTTCAACTGTAATGATAGAATATACGATTACGGAGGTATGTTAATTAATTTAGGAGAGAGGCAGGATAAATATCGTTTTGGTAAATTAGGATTGTTGGTCGGAAGAACTATTGCATTAAAATCAGTAATAGGAAAGCAAGCTCCAGAAAAAATATTGACATTTATGGAAAGTGCAAATATTCCAACAATTGTAGCATCTCTTATCTGTAAGTGCACAGATAAACTAACAATAAGCGTTCATAACAATCCAAGTTTTTTCATCATGTACCAAAAAATTTTTATTTTAACAATATATAGATTCGCAAATGAAATAGTTGCCGTTTCCAGTGGAATAAGCAGAGCTCTTAAAAAGCATTACTTTCTTC
>JAEORY010000539.1 GCA_016840645.1 Candidatus Borrarchaeota archaeon
TTTGGATAGGTATTATGATGGCTGGTGGAATCGCTATCTAACACACGGGTATACAGAACAAGAAATCTATGATGCAATTATCAGTGATACAGGTGAGTTGGAAAACGAATAATTTGTATTTGCGAATATGTTGTATGAAGCCTAACCCACGCTCCACCCGACAGCCGGTTAAGTCGGGCGCTTGGGAAAGGCGATGGTCAAATATAAAGCCCGGCTGCGGGTGAGCTCAATCCGTTAGCAGGCAAATAAACTTTAAATAATATGAATCTGGCAAAGATTATTTTCGATGAGAAATCTGATGGTTTAGAAATACCTGATCTGAAGGAGCTTGATCAGGTTCTTGACCAAGCTCACTTTAACGCTCTCAATTCCTTACCTACTATTGTGTCTATAGAGATGCATAATGCCCTGCTCTATATAGGCCTTGGGCTTGAAAAAAGTTTCATTCATTTTATGAGCAGTAACAATGAACCCCCCTATTTTTCTTCCTTAGGTGATAATGATTTAGATGGTGTTATAAGTTTCTATCTCCACGGAAACCACCATACGGAAATACAACGTAAGAATCTAATTCCATTGGATAAGGCACGGTTCATTGTTGCGACGTTTTTTCAAACCGGAATTAGGTCAGAAATTGTTTCTTGGGAAGAAGTCTAAAATGGTTGCCTGCTAACCCCCGCTCCACCTGACAGCCGGTTAAGGTGGACGGCCTGGGATATAGGATCTTACAAACCAAGACCCGGCTGCAGGTGAGCTCATCCGTTATGCAGAGTTTTTCACTAGTTATATACAAAAGAGAAATCAGAGTATTGTAGAATTAAACCACATGATTGATCCTGTTTGTAATGGAGCCTTAAATGAAAACAGAAAAAAACCGAAGAATTTTATTGTTCTCACTAATTGTTCTTCTCCTCCTAGGCATAATGCTTTTGGGATTAAGATTTGCCCCTGCATTAGCGGATGAAATGACCCCCGATCATTATGAACTGGTCAAAACGAATGAGCCAAACCTGATCAATGATGAGGCTACCGAGACAGCAAAACAACCTGAAGCTGAAGATGAATCTGAGGATCAGGGATCCACAACAGACACATCAACGCCTGATGCAGCGGCCTTGTTACATATTATGTTGCAAGATTTCGAAGACAAAACTTTTTCTCAAACAGGTTGGTTGCATTACGTTTACTATCAGGAGTCCGAAGTCAGCAATGGCGTTGCTCTACCGCAAAACTACTTTGTTGATGGTTGGTATCTAATTAATGAAGCGGGGATTGTGACCCAAGATGTCGTCTCTTATTACGATGATGCTGGAAATTTGAACCAGCGAGGAATCTTTAAAGACAATACTTTTATCAATTTAAGCACCAAAGAGGAAATGGATACGGAAGGTCCTTACAAATTGAAGTTAGATCTTGGCGTGACCAAGTATATGTTAGAAATGCAAACGGAAGGCTCGATCTTGACCCATGAAGTTTCCACTTTAAATGAGAAGCCTGTGATCAAATTTTCAGTTATAGGAAACTATGATAAACCAACCATTTTTGGAAACTCATCCCAACCTGTCGAAAGCGTCCGTATGACAATTCTCTTTGATCAAGCAACGGGAGCAATTTCTGAAATGGAGTACATATATAAACTTGTGGATGGGACCGAAGAATTATTCTATAAAGTTCAGCCTTCGACCCTGGCCCGCGGGGATTTACCACAGGAGTTCGTTCAGTTATTTGAAAACGAATAATATAAAAGTAATTATCCCGAGAAATTAGTACAGTATATACTCATGAATTGATCAATGCATAACCCCCGCTCAACCTGACAGCCGGTTAAGGTGAGCGTTTAGGGAAGATGGATGGTCAAAACAAAGCCCGGCTGCAGGTTAGCTATTACGTTAGCTTACAGGAAAGATTCTTCCATGCTCCCATTTTAATAACGCTTGACGTTATTATCGTAATGCGTTATTATACTCTCAATGATTAAGAGCTTTGCAGATTCAGAAACAGAGAAGATATTTAACCGTGAGTTCTCGCGCAAGCTCCCTCCTGATATTCAACGTAATGCTCGCCGCAAACTTGATCTCTTAAACGTAGCAAATGTTCTTAATGACATGCGAATTCCACCTGGAAATCGTTTGGAAAAATTAGTTGGTGATCGTGATGGTCAACATAGTATCCGGGTTAACCAACGCTGGCGTATATGTTTTATTTGGAGGAACGGGGAAGCCTACGATGTTGAAATTGTTGATTATCACAAGGAGTAAATATGGCTACAAGAAAACTTGACCCAATCCATCCTGGAGAAATCCTTTTAGAAGAATTTTTGAAACCTATGGGGATTAGTCAGTATCGTCTTGCTAAGGATATTAGTGTTCCACCTCGTCGGATTAATGAAATAGTTCATGGAAAGCGGGGTGTATCTGCTGATACCGCCTTGCGTCTGGAAAGGTTCTTTGGCTTGTCTGAAGGATTTTGGCTTCGTTTACAGGCTCATTATGATCTTGAGGTTGAAAAAGATCGTCTTGAAGAACGCCTTGAAAAAGAAGTCCGAGTCTATTCACCTGTAAGCTAACCCCCGCTCCACCCGACAGCCTGCCACGCATGGCATTTATTGCTCTTTTCCCCTTATTGGTATCGGTTCTATAATCATTAAGGGCAAACCCGGCTGCGGGTGAGCTCATCCGTTAGGCTTCAACAAACATGAAGTATTCTTCATATACACTTTTAATTGGCTTGATTGGCATGATACTTATTTCATCATGCCTTAACTCGAATAATTCTGCTGCTGAAATGGCAAAAGAATATTCAATTACTCCAACCATAATGTCTACTCAAGAACTTATTAAAACCCCATCCCCACTACCAACTCAACTGACGGTTATCCCAACCAATAATTCAGAAGAGAGTGAGATAGAATTTGTAATTATTGAGGTGATTAACAAATATTTCGACATTCACTATAAGGCTTTGAGTATTTCACCACCTATCAATTTCGAGCAGAATGGATTTGGAGATTTAATTTCTGATTTACCTGAAGCCCAGGAATTTGAAAAACTCGAAGTTGCTAAATTGATATATCAATCTACTTATTGGAAACAAGTAGCCCTGCGTTACGTTCTTTATGATCATACTCTAAGATTTGATCAGATTGAACTTGGAGAAAACCTAACCACAGCCACAATTAGACTTCTTGATAAAGCCGAGGTCGTGCAAGAGCGCAAATATGATTCCTCATCAAATGATTCTAAAAAGACCTATCTGGAATTTGGACATGTATTTTCATTAAGATTAGAAAATGGTGAATGGAAGATTGTTTTGGATAGGTATTATGATGGCTGGTGGAATCGCTATCTAACACACGGGTATACAGAACAAGAAATCTATGATGCAATTATCAGTGATACAGGTGAGTTGGAAAACGAATAATTTGTATTTGCGAATATGTTGTATGAAGCCTA
>JAEORY010000540.1 GCA_016840645.1 Candidatus Borrarchaeota archaeon
CCCAACTCCCCCTATCGAGAGCCTAAAAAGCAGATCTATACTATGGATACACATGATAGTAAAGAATTAGAATCTATTACAGATCTTATCGGTATTGATTCTTTTGAAAAAGATATTGAAGATAATCTCTGTTTACAAAAACTTTTAAAATTTGCAAATCCAAAGATAAATTGTTATTTAAGAACTATATGTAACGGTGAGCATAATTCAGATTTTTGGACTTGGTTCTACTACAACGAGCCTACGTTAGCTCAAAGACCTGCTTATCTCGCAGAGAATCCCGAAGCAATCGGGCCATATTTACAGAGGCATTTAAACTTATCCACATACCAATTAACAGATTTTTTGAGACAGCATTTGCCGACTCTGTTAGAACAAGTAAGTGATACTCATTCAAATCGCAAAAAATTAGCCTATGTGGTAGGGGGATGATATGGATATCGGATTTACTTTAGATGAAGCATTTGAAAAAGTAGGTATGCCCATCTATTTTCAACATGTTTTAAAAACGTGTTATAGTCAAGAGCATCGTTCTTATCATAATATAGATCATGTATGTGAGATGTTAAAATGGGTTCCGAAAAACCATCCAGAAGTTGAAATTATAATAGATGCTATTCTATTCCATGATATCGTCCAATATCAGCCAGCACCGATTGGAATGAGTGAGGCTCTGTCGGTTGCTGAGTTCTCTCTATACACAGCAAAGCTGATGTCTTTCGATACTCCCTTTGGGAAAGAGGAAGAGGACTTAGGATATGAATACCGAGTCATCGAGGCTATTGTAGCCACAGGCCGTCATACCGAAGATCAAAAAGACCTTAGCGAAGTTTCCAAATGGGTTTTGGACCTAGATTTATCTACCTTTGCTTTGCCTTGGTCTGAATACATTGTGTGGAAAGAAAAAATAGAACAAGAAAATCTTGCCTTCTATCCAGATCGATCTCCAGAAGATATCAAAAAAGGCCGTCACCAATTTTTACAAACACTTTTAGATAGACAACAACTTTATTACATTCACACTGCTTGGGAAGAACCAGCAAGAGAAAACATACAAAAGGATTTGAATTATGAGAGCACTTGAACGTATTTACCCCATTCCACAACGTCTTTGCGCTGACTGTGGCTGTGTCCACATGCACTGGAACTTACTAGAAGAAGTAGAATATCAAGGACAGCCAGTATATGACGGATCTTCCTACTACGAAAATTTAAATGAGTATATAACCTATCTCATAGAAGACAAAGCAACCATTCCTCCCTATGTACAATTAGCCAAAATTTCTAATATCAATTCTCTGATTTCCACAGATGAAATTCTCATTTTCATTAAAGGAAAATTACAAGAAAATTTCGAGAATGATTGGGATGTTGAATCCCTCGAAGGGATTTTACACTTACGTCAAAGTATTGAAAAATTCAGAGAAAAACAAACACTTACCTTTTTCGAACCCATTCCATACAAAATTAAAATTCCCTTAGTCCTCTTTAGTTAAATGTATTGACAAACAAAAAAAGATACTGCTACCCTTATTATATAAATCAAAAAAATATTAACTAATGAAATACAACAAAAGTGTATGTACTCTTTATATACTAGGGGAGCAGTAGGAAATGTGTTTGAACTATGAAGATCTTAATATTAAAGCTACAGGGAATTGCTATTTAACACACCCACATCGAAATGAAGATATGGATGATGTCGTTCTGGACGCAGCAAATCAATTAGAATTAGGTAGACAAGATTTAATTGCATGGATCACATCATCGTCGTCATGGCGATTTATGACGAAAGCGGAACAGGTGGAGTTGGATGTTAATGACTTTTCCGAAGAATTATATAAATTGTGTGGTTGATATTATGGTAGAAAACGAAAAAGAACGACGTAAGCGAGAGAATGACAGAGTTCTAAAACTTATGAAAACAGGAGCGTCCTTATCAACAATCCCCCCTTCGGCTACTTGGTTTCCACCTCGTCCGACGATTGAAAAAGATTTATCTAAACTATATCCAACTCTTTCCTCGAAAACTAATCTCAATCTTGTTACAACAGATGTTGAAAATGAAGATGATTGAAGGTATTTACTTGAAAGGAATTTGATATGTCAGCGTTACAGGTCAAGGATGCTTACGGTATCAATGAAAAATTATTAGCCGCTCTCGCTCAAGCTGATCCTACTTGGGCTACGGCTTTAAAAATTTGGGAAGTAGCTAAATTCCGTCGGTTTGACTCTCTTACCACAGAACAAATGCACGCACTGGAATCGATTGAAATGGATCTTCAAGAACACGAAGCAAACCAAGTCTATAGTCTTTTTTAGTCCAACCACAAGTAACTTGTTAATAAAATAATAGAACCCTTTTTTGTAACAATAAATAGGGAATATTTTATGGTTGACAAAGACGTAGAAGCAACCTTGTCGAAACTTAGATTTATCCATGAGACGCAATCCAGACGTTTAATCAGTCAGGTACAAATATTAACATCACTCGAATCCGTAATGGAAAAGGAGAGACGTATGAATATGACGATCGTCGGAATCGATCCAGGTAAGAAAGGAGCCATCGTAGCCATGACTCCTAACGATATCATTATGCACCGAATGCCAGAGTCTGCAGGTGAACTTGTTGATGTCTTGTCTAAGTACACTGAGGCTCATATCTTTGTGGAGAAAAGTCAGGCCATGAAAGGACAAGGAGTGTCCTCAATGTTCAATTACGGAGTAGGCTTCGGAACAATCCTCGGTGTGATTGCTGCACTTAAAATTACACATACTCTTGTCCATCCTAAGACGTGGTGTAAAGTCATGCATTCAGGAACAACCAATGATACGGCTAAAGCCCGTTCTTTAGAAGCAGCTCAACGCCTGTTCCCTAAAGTACAGTTAGTCCGCCCTGGATGTAAAAAACCTGACGAAGGTTTTGTGGATGCTCTTTTAATCTGCGAGTATGGACGGAGATTTTTGAAAGAATGATTGGATTATAGTTAATAATACGATACAAAGAAAAGACTTGATTATGATACAATAGATAGGATGTGGAAGATGAAATTATCAGAAATTAAAAATAATCAGATGTTTTATGATGTCCATGCTTTAGTAACAAAGATGACAATAGCGACTACTCGAACTGGAAAAGATTATGCCGATGTGGTTTTAAGAGATGGAAACACCATCCTTCCGTGTAAGAAGTGGAATTTCAATACTTTAAAATATGGTCACATTCTTAATGTCGGAGCTGTTGTTAAAGTGTCTGGAAAATGCGATACCTACCAAGGCGCTCTTCAAGGGAATTTGGAAACCATCGAAGCCAGCGATCAATCTCCAGATGATTTTACCCAATCCACTCGCTTTAGTATTGATGAAATGTATTCGGACATCATGAAGATCTTGGGATCTTTTACTGAGGTGTTGCCTAAATACATAGCACATACGTTATTAACA
>JAEORY010000541.1 GCA_016840645.1 Candidatus Borrarchaeota archaeon
CAATGATAATTCTAAAAATTGCTGAAAAGGGACAGTACATTGAAATTCCCGGGATGCCGCCATTCAGGACTCCAGCGGAAGCTAACATTTCACATGTTAGTATAAATTTGGTTGTGTCTAGATTGCAAGCACAGGGTATAAAAAAATTTCAAATTATTTCTGATACAAAAGGAAAAGAAACTGTCTTGAATCAAAGTGATTTTGCTGTTAATAAAAAGCCTAAAAAGGCACAAGCACATGAAATTGAAAAAGCTAAAAAAGCAAAGGAGCAAGATTTAGAAAAAAGATTTACTCAATTAGAAACGTTGATTACCAATCTTGTCAAAAAACAGAGTGAACCACCCTCAGATCAAGAACAAATTACTAATAAACTAAGTAGTATTGAGAAGCTGTTGCAGAAAAAAACAACTACCAGGGTTGTACATGTTAGCGAAAAGAAAGGTGGCAAGAAAAAAGAACCTAAAATTGAAGAAATGGATGAGACTTTCATCCCAGAAATAAACTTAGATGGGTTGCATGTTAAGGGTGAAACATCAAAGGAATCTCTTAATCAAGACAAAGCTGATATTGATGATAGTGCTGATCTGTTATCAAGAATCATGCAGGAAGATAATTAAGGAGGTCATGTAAATGACAGAAGAAGTGAAAAGTGAAACTACCAAAAAGAAAGACGACACTATTTGTATCGGATTGGACTGTGGAACAATGCATTTAGTTTGTGCAAGATCAGATTCAAGCGAGGTTAATATTACAAGAAATGTCTTTCTCCCATTGGATACGGATGAAGATATTCCAGAGTTGAGCGATATTGGTTACATCAGAAATGAGGATGGGGATCTTTACATTCTCGGATCAGATGCATTTAAATATGCAAACATCTTTGGTAAAGAAGTTTCAAGGCCAATGGAAAAAGGGTTAATTTCTCCGAAGGAAATTGATGCTATTGATGTTTTAACATTAATGGTTAAGGATTTAATTGGAGATGTCAAACCAAAAGAGTCATATTGTTCATACTCTGTTCCTGCTGAAGCAATTGACGAAGGTCGATCTATTACTTATCATGAAAATGTTTTTGCAAGAATACTAAAGAGTTTGGGAGTTAATCATACGTCAGTTAATGAAGCAATGGCAATTATATATTCTGAATGTGCTAAAGAAAAATTTAGCGGAATCGGAATTAGTTTTGGTGCAGGAATGGCTAATGTTGCTGTAGCATATAAAGGTATTCAAGCATTGACATTTTCAACTGCAAGAGCAGGAGATTGGATTGATAATGAGGCCGCTGCTTCTCTTGGTATGGTTGCTAATAGAGTAACCAGTATCAAAGAAAAGTATATGCAATTATCAGGAGAAGTCTCAATTAAAAACAAAAAAACAAAAAGAGTTTTAGAAGCTCTATTCTATTACCACAAAGCACTGATAGACTATACTGTCAGGAAGATCATTCAAGAGTTTAACGATAAGGTTGACATTGAAGTTGATGAAGCGATACCAATTGTTATCTCCGGTGGAACTAGTATGCCCAAGGGATTTGTTGAATTATTCAAAGATGTTATTTCAGGGTATGAGTTGCCATTTGAACTTTCAGAAATTCGGAGAGCAAAAAATCCTTTAACAGCAGTCGCCAATGGTCTTCTTGTAAGGACTATGTCTGATGTTAGGGGGATGAAATAATGTACGGAAAAGGCCCACATGGTTGCCCACGGGGATTTAAATGGTGAGAGGAAAAACAAGAGTGTATCCCGGAGGGATCAGAAGCCAAAGATAAGTTAAAAATTGAATACCAAAGATACTTTTTTAAAGAGGACATTACAATGGATAAAATAGACCAACTAGTCGATGAAGTTTTCGATGGAGGATTTCATACATTTGGCAAAGTCAGAAAAGCTGAAAAGAAAATTGACAGGTTGCTAGATGATATGGACATTAGTGTTCCAGGAAGACCATACGACCATCCAATTAAAATGAAAGTTGTTACCACAATTGATGGTAAGGCCGAAGTTAATGTTGATGATAATAATAGCGCCACCGTTGAATCTGACGGTCTTGAAGAATGTGGCGTTGGAGGACCAATGATGAGTGAGGATAATTTTGAGGATTCTGAGTATGATGGTGGTCCTGAAAAAGCGGATAACCCACAAAAAGTTACAAACGATATTAACCAAGTGCCAAATCAGAATGTTGGAGCATTATTAAAGAGTGTTCACGATGAATTAAGTGAAGCCACTCTGTGGCGTATGGTTGCTGAAATGCGCAAGACACCCGCTTATAAGAGATACTTCTTATCTATGATGGAGAAGTTTGAGGGCGAAGGTGATGAAATTATAGATTATGTTGATGCCGTCAATCATGCTTGGAATGAAGCATGGCAACATCCAATTAGAAGGGGTGGAGGAAGTGCATACGGAGCTCAAGCTGGTGGTGGACAAACAAGAGGTGGTTTCGGTATGATTCGTGGATCACAACCTAAAAGCACAAGTAGAGGTGGCTTCGGAATGATCAAAGGAAAAAACGAACAAGATGAAGAAGAAGCCATGGATGGTGTTGAGGAATATATCGAAAGACCAAAACCAGATAGACCACATGGTGGTTTCGGAAGCATCAGAGGAACTACAAGAAGTGGAGGGTTCGGAAGTATCAAAGGAAGACCTCAAAAGTAAAACAATAGAATTTAGTGAAAGGACGTCGAAATGATTGTTGAGGAATCAAGAGGAATATGGAAAGAAGATGTAATCAAACGAGATATTAGTCCTGTACCTCGTCCGATATTAACGAGATTTGGAATAAAATCTGAGGGTACAAAACATGTGAAAAGATTGGAGGATCTACGAGATTCTCCTCCAAACATTATCATTGCCGAAGCAAGAAAAACATTTGGATTTGTTCAAAATTATTTCAAGAATCAAGAGTTGAAAAAACGTGGTAAGTATGTAATGGGGCTTGGAGTTTTCCAGCAATTATTTAAACAGAAAATGCAAAAGAATATTAAACTTCTTGTCCCAGCAGGAATGAAGTTTAAGAATATCTACAAACCTTATATGGGTCAGGATGCCACAGATAAAACGATTCTGGTTTTTAGAACTGGAGGCATCGGAGACCTACTATTTATTCAACCCAACCTTTTATATCTTAAGAATAAATATCCAACGTGTCATATTAAATTTGCCTGTGGTCCGCAATATCGACCAATGATAGAAAATTGGGATTGTGTTGATGAAGTACTTGATCTTCCATTTCCTGCAAGCCATCTTATGAAATCCCAATATCATATGATGTTTGAAGGTGTTATTGAAAGATGTAAAGAAGCTGAGTTGGTTAATGCATATAATATTTTTTCAAGGTGGCTTGGTTTAGATTTACCAGATAATTTGTTATTACCAAGACAAGAACCAAAGGATGAGTTGATTGATAAATGTTTTAATATAATAAAAGAATGGGGTAT
>JAEORY010000542.1 GCA_016840645.1 Candidatus Borrarchaeota archaeon
TAATTATTAAGGATTTCAGTTTGCCCCTTCAACTAATGAGTAATTAGATATCCTTCTTAAATTAAGATGATATGTAAAATTCCATTTCTTTTGTTATAAATAACGAAGCGACTTTAAAACGAATTTATCACCGTTAAATAAACAGAAAAAACTTAAATTACCTGCAATAATGAAAATTGACTTTCCTTTTTGTCAAGAAGATAATCCATAAAATACAAATAATATGGTGAGAGTTTTAAACTACGAGTTTTAAAGCCTTCAGATTATCGTTATGGCAAATAAAACTTGCTTTATGAGGCGAAATTTATGTATAAATGGAAGAAAATTCTATTGGTAACTGTTTCATTTATAATTTTGTTCCTTTGTTCCTTTACTGCCTCCCCGACTGTCGCTCAAAGACAAACTGAAACTAGGAGCGAATACTATGATTATTCCGATTCAGATGGCTTTCTTACCACTGTAAGAGTCAGTTTAACAGGATTTCCAACCATCGAAAACCGAAAGGAAACATATACAGCAAGATTTACTATTCAGAGTCTTGACACAACTTCAAATGTTGAAATAAAACTAAAAAGATATTCATGGGAAATTAATACTGATGAAGGTGTTATTTCAGGTGAAGAAGACTTAGATGTTCTGCTAAGTGCAGTAGGCGATTCTTACGAATTTGATTTCAATGTGAAATCAATTTCTGATGAGTACTCAGGTAATGCAATATTTAATGTAGAATTTAGACATGATGTTTATCGTGGTGGGAGTAAAAAACTAAATGATGAAAAGCCATCTATAAACGCTAATCTAAATGTTTTTACTGTAGGAGAAGGCCCGAGCCCTGCTGATCCCAGTGAAGGAAATACTCAAACAGGAGGTAATCTAACATTTGGAGACATAGGTCGATTCTTGCCTGGATTGATTGTTCTTATTCTCATAATCGTAGTTATTGGGATCATTGTTAGTAGAAGGAAGCCTAGGTATGAAGATACTACAATTTCATCTATGAGTTCATCACAAATTGACAGAATGAATTATGACGAACTATTAGGACGAAGAGGAGTCCTAGAAGAAGGGCTAAGAAAAATTGAAACTCAATTGAGTTCAGGTTTACTATCACCTGCAGCTTACATGGAAACCTACACAAAGTACAGATCTGAATGGATTCAAATTAACAACAAACTTTCTGCCGTGGGAATAAGCGAAGGCGAAGATGAAGGTGAGATAATACCTCCCACAACAGAAGAAGTTGCATGCTCTTCGTGTGGTACTCCGTACTCTAGTGATGCGCCATTTTGTCCCAGCTGTGGATCTGAACGTGAAAAATGCACTGTTTGTCTATTACCTATGGCACCTGGAAGTGAGATTACCAAATGTCCCCATTGCTCAGGCATTGCGCACAAGGATCATCTACAAGAATGGGTGAAAATAAAAGGATTTTGCCCAAAATGTAAAAACAAACTAACAGAATACGATTTGGTACAATAATTCTATTCTCTGCTTCCGATATCTCTTTTTTTGTCAATATTCAAATTCTTTTACTAGCAACAAAAAAAAAGAATATAAAAAAATAGCATAGCCTGATGAGAAAATCTTCGTTATTTGTCTATATAAAGCTGACCAGCAATCGAGTAATTTTCTTTAGGCATATCATTGATTATAATACGTACAGCGTCTTTTGGACAATCAAGTGCGTCTACAACCGCTTGTGTGACCATTTCAACTAATTTGCGTTTTTTTTCCAATGGGCGCTCGAAGAGGGTAATTTGTAAAATCGGCATGTCTAATCACCTTTTTAGAATTTATTTTTCTCTATTATGATATTCTTTTAAACTCTATCGGCGAGAAGTCCCTTTCTGAAAGGAGAGGGATGAAAGCCGATGGCTTTTTATAGTTTCGTGGAAACCTATACGTGGTACCGCGAGTGTACCCGTAATGCCCGACTGTAGACATATCTTCCTAGATCAAGGAACTCCGCCAGTAGCACAGGTGAGGCGCGGTGTTTATAAAGCAGGTCCTACATTATATACGTGAGAATCGATTGTAAGGTAAGGCATCCGGCGGTTTAACCATTCGCCCCGGGACCACTTCACGGACTTCAGCCCAGCACTTCCGTACGCCGTCGATTCTGCGAGAAGGAAGGCTGACAGCGAACCAGCGTTTCGTTCACACAAGGCCTGCACCTTATATGGCGGCCGGTATCCCGCTCAACCGTCCTAGCGGGGGCTCCACTCATGTGTATATCGTGGGTGGATAGACACTATCCACTGTAATAGATGTCTATTATGAAAGGAACGGTGAATATATGAATATAGATGAACTTAGAGCACAATTTCCGGTTACAAAGCATTATACATACCTAAATCATGCAGCTGTAGCACCCCTCCCACAAAGCGTAATTAACGCAGTTAATGAGGTAACTCAAGAGAAAGGCGACAGTGGAGGTCTCCACTGGATGGATTGGGAGGAAGAAGCGGAAGAAACCCGAAATGCAATTGCAGGACTTATTAATGCAACGCCAGAAGAAATTGCCTTCGTCCCGAATACCTCCGAAGGCTTATCCATTATTGCAAATGGCTTAAAGTGGAATAAAAACGATAATATCGTGACAAATGACTTAGAATTCCCTTCTGTTGCGTTTCCTTGGCAAATCCAAGCAAAAAAACATGGACTTGAATTAAGGATTGTCCGTAATCGGAATGAAGCTTTATTTTTGGAGGATTTTGAAGACAAAATCGATAGAAATACAAAAGTAGTTGCAATTAGCCACGTACAATTTAGCAACGGATTCAAAATAGATTTGAAGCGCCTATCCCACCTGGCTCACGAGAATAATGCATATATAATAATAGATGGCGTTCAGGGTGTTGGTCAAACACCTGTAGATGTGAAGAAACTAGACGTTGATTTTTACACCAGCAGCGGATACAAGTGGCTTTTATCACCAGTTGCCACAGGTTTTCTGTTTTTAAAGCGAGAATTGATTGAAGAAATTGATCCAACCTTTGTAGGTTATCGTAGTGATGAGTTGGAACATGAGTTTCATTTTCGAGAAATAAGTCCCACAAAGAGTGCTCGCCGATTTGAGCATGGTCAATTAAATTTCCCAGGAATAGCTGGAATGCGAGTGGCAATAGCATTGCTTGAAAAAATAGGTGTTCATAATATTGAAAACCGAATTCGCGTTTTGATGGATTATCTTATAGCAGGTATAGAAGAAATAAGAGAGTTAAAAGTAATTTCTTCCCTTACGCCAGAACACAGAAGCGGTATTATCAAAGTGAAGATAGAAAATTCAGATATCGATCCAGAGGAAATAATAACAAAACTTCAAGAAGAAAATATCATAATTTCCTCGCGTGCAGGAGGACTGCGAATTCCTTGTAACTTTTATAATACTGAAGAAGAAATCAAAAGATTACTAGATGCATTATTATCCTTGCTCACTCA
>JAEORY010000543.1 GCA_016840645.1 Candidatus Borrarchaeota archaeon
GATTATTTCTTTGATTAAGGGGGATGGAAGCTTCAATTTGGTCAACTGTAGGTAACTGATAGATCTGTTAAAAGCAATTTCATAGAGTAAGCGCTCCCGTAACGTCAGTAAACGGGTTCGGGTTAATAATAAGTAAAGAGATGATCGCTTATCGTAACGTAGGTCGTACCAACTTACCTTGTGGTGTCTGCGTATTAGAAACGTAAGGGCAGTTCTAGGATCTGCATTATACGGAAGCAATAAAACTATAATTGATTCTAGCTTGCGAATTTTCTCTAAATAGTCACCTTCATGTGGTTCTCCGAAGCTTCTTGTGATGTCGTTGTGGGAGACCCATAGTAGTGTTTTTGAAAGTATCATTTTAACAAGCACAAGAATGAGATCATCAAGTATTTGAGGAGGAATGCCTTCTGATCGTAGTTCTAAGATGTCAGACACCCTTTCTACGTTACCGCGTATTGCTAATTGAACGAGAACAGCAGGGAGAATGTCACTACTTATTCTATTAACAAGAAGTTGATCTCTAGGTATTTCTCTCACAATATTATTTTGAAACAACCATTGAGAAGGAATACATGTGGCGGGAGGTAGCTCAGTGAGTCCTTGGTTGCTAGGAGTAGGAGTACTGTGAATATTATGAAATTGGTTTAGTATTGCTGTTAAATCTGTTCTAGTAGAAACTGGCACGAAACGTTTTCTGGTTAACAGTCCAAGAGCATAATGTACTTGTAATAGAAACTGATATGGTGATTCTTCATCCGCATGATCTATTGTTACAGCTTTTAAAGTATCATGAATGGATTCTGCATACATGTTCGCACCATGCTCTATCAACCAGCGAACAATGAATTTAGAGCAACTAAACCTTCCAGCATAATCGTTAAAAAGGGGCGTACAATTATCCCTGTCGCTATGATCTACGTCTTCTAATTTATTTCCATGTTCAAATAATATTTGTAATTTTTCGCATGCTGTACTTAGTAGTAGGTCATTCGGTTCACAATCGGCGTAACAACTTACAATGTGATGCATAGAATTTTGATGCAAGAAATCAGCTACATCAATTTCAGCACCGTGGTTAACCAACCAGTTGAAAAATTCAACACTAACAGCCCCATAAGATGCAGAAAAGAGGGTGGACCGCTTCTCTGAAAAAACATTGGGATCAATGCCGCGCTCTATGAGCCATTTTGCTACCTCTTCGTGTCCGTACTCTATTGCTAAATGAGTTGGAAATCCTGTATCGACATTACCTTGGATTCTAAAATCACATCCATATGCCAATAGTATTTCTAATGCTTTCATATCACCATTGACTGCAGCTTCGATGAGTAGTCTATAACCTTGTGCAAGAGGCCTTCCCCCGGCTTCAAGATAGTCCCTAAGAGCCTGATGATTTTTAAACTTAACTGCTTTAAATATATCCCGAGGCTCTTTTTTGTCTTGTTTATTTTTTTGGATCTTTTGTTTCTTCTTTGGGGGCTCAAGGTCAGGTGGATCCATAGAATTGAGAGTACTATTGAGACTGATAGATAAAAGAAAAATAAACCGAATTAATTTTTTCATACGGTTTCCTACTATGTTTTATTAAAATGCTTTTTAACTATAGTGCGTGATAGTTTTTTGAGAATTACTGAATTGAAGATATTAGAATGAAATGGGTGCTTGGCAGTTACGTTAAAAAGAGCGGTAGCCGTTTTTTTATTATTGATGAAGAATCGAATGAATAGCTGGACAAGATTTTGCTTCTGCGTTTTGGAATCATCTAGTCTGAGTACAGCGGCAATGCTACTCATATTAACTCCTATCCATGATTATGCATGATTATAACAAAAAACAAAAACATTGCAAGTGGAATTAATCTTGATTGTTGTTTTGATAGCCGGTGCCCATGGGGATTTTTATTTGAGATTTAAATTAGATGTATCATTTAACAGGTGACTTGCTCATACTATCGTTACGGCTTCCAATGCGTTTACCTTTGTAGATTAAAAATGGATCATCCATGGTAATGTGCATGTGAGTATGAAATACAGATTGACCGGCATTTTTTCCATTATTTATTTGCAAACGAAACCTACCCGCACTTCCATTTTGAGCTATGGCTAAAGCCATTTCAAACATTTTAGTTAATAGAAGATTATTTTCAGGAAATATAAATGACTTTAGATTGGCGATATGCTTAATTGGAATTATAAGAAAATTAACATTAGCAACAGGCCTTAATTTCTTAATGGCCATAGCGTAGTTGTTTTTTTCAATTATTTGAGGAGAGGATTTTTCATCAATAATGGAACAAAATGGGCACGAATGAGAAGTCGATTCTTGCGAGGGCGGATAAAGTAAAACTTTAGTAATTGATTCAGTAATTCGTTTGCTATCTTTATTAAAGGCTACAGACGTAATTAGTTGAAAGTCACTTGAGTCTCTTTTTTGTGCAGTTTCAGCAGCTTTTCGGGCCATTTTAGCAAATTGTATTCCTGCGTCTTGATAACTAAGAGGAGTTGGTGCTTGAAATATTAATTCTTTTCCCGAGTAGTCATTTCTAGTTTTGAATGAGCAGTGAGGAAGAAATATTAGAACCAAAAAACATACGTATAATTTGAGTATTTTCATTTCACCCTTAAAAAGAAACTAATTGATGTCCATTATTTTATCATGTGCCAATGTTGCAAGCAATTCTTGGCCTGCCGCTTCAAGTACTAGAGTTGAGGAATAGTGTTAAGGACATGTAGCGGACTGAAAGTGGCGTACAATTATCCCTGTGGTCAACCGATAATGAAGGCTCGCCTGCTGATAGGCATTCTATTAAGCTACCCTATCCATAACTGCCCTATATGAAAAGCCTAACCGTATTTTTTTGAATTTGAAAAATGAATTTTGATTTAATACTACGGCCAAAGTGAGACAAATGTTCGAAGTGTTCATTCCTTACTTTTAAGGTTACTTTGCATTCGTTGATACGTGTAATTTACATTGAAACAGTTATACCCAAAAGAGCAAGGGCTAATACTAATGCAACAATCTCAGTTATTTCTTTACAAGGAAGGGCTCCGTTATACATTAGGTTTCTACGACCAATGTGTAGCTGATTAGATAGATTGGTTACATTAAGATCTTCATTTCTTGACCAAGATTCATCATCGCTTTCATCATCAACATTAAAGAATTCTGTGGGTGAAGGCGGCTCAGTATCACTCGCCGTTTCTTCCCAACGTTGAGTATTCCCTTGATCCGATTCATCATCCAAGTTTAATGAATCAGCAGGGGGTGCAGACGCACGGACGTCATTCCCGAGACCCACATCATCATCTCGGTGAGTAAATAGCGCTGCAGGAGGGGCAGATGGATCTACTTGTGCTGCTCTGCCATCAGTATTAGTGCACTGCTCGGCAGTATTTGCATTAGCTTGACCAATGCGTATTCCTCTATCAGA
>JAEORY010000544.1 GCA_016840645.1 Candidatus Borrarchaeota archaeon
AGCATTTCGCGTTGTTCAGTTTCTTGTATAGCTTCTATCGCGTCGTCTTTATGGTAGGCGTAAATGTAAGCCGTTTTATAATTACCGCGTTCGTATGCCTTCCAACGTATACGAAATCTTTTAAGAACAATCCCGTCGGATGTGTATTCCATCTAACCGTCTCCTCTCACTTATCTTATATTTTCTATTCCCAATATGCTTCCAAGGCTTACAAGCCATACATCCACAACCAAAATGACTCCACCGTAATCTCTCAAAGAATCCTTTATCTATCGGTCTTTTCTGTCCACTCCAAAAATCCTCAAGCCAGAAATTAAAATGGTGCTTGATCTTACGGAACCTTTTCCTCTGAATCCGAAACATGTGATGCCTTCGGATCGCTCGTCTCTTGTATTTCACTAACATAATATGTCTCCTCGCAAGACGCAGCCTCTCGCTGCGCGGGTTTGCTTAGAGGTTCACATATTAATGTTTCGAGAAAAGCGTACTGAGCAGCACCTTCTGACCAAGAAAATTTTTCAATCCTCTCTAGCAACTCTTCAGCAGGAATCTCTGCTAATTTAGTCAGACCTCGAATCAATTTTTCATGAAATTCATTCACTCTGCTAAATCCATCTCAATCTTTTCAATCCAATCCCGTTCTTTTTCAGTTAGGGTGTTTGCCAACCGATCTTTTATTTTAAGATAAAAAGATTCACAGTCGAGCCAATATTCACTCCTCTGTGTCCTATCGTATAAAACATCTTCGTCAATATCGTACACTTCTTTAACTGTTTTTATTGCATTCATGGAAACCATATTTTTTCTATACACTCCTTGCCATGGGTTATTACAATTACGACAAACTCCGTTCCATTCAGGACTATGGTTCATACCTATAAACTTAAAATTACAACATTGTGTGTAATAAGTAATCATATCTGGATCTTCCGTATAGGTTTTACTTTAGGCTCTTCTATAGTTTCCACTCCTTCACCTTCATTCTCCTTAACTTCAACTTCAACAGTAACTAAATTATCTTCCATATGCTGTAACAACTGAGAAGTCATCTGCAACACAGAATCCCAAATAAACTTATTGCCAAAATTAGTATCATCGCAAACAAAAGTTTTTAATTCTTTTGGGAGCATATAATATTTTTCTTTTCGCATCTTCCTTACTTCTTATACCACTTTACTAAATCCAAATCCTCACAAGGCTTATCCTTATCTACCACTTCCTTAGCATACCATAATTTATGTGCGTCATTTTTTATCTTTTCGATAAGCGAAGGTAAAGTGGATGGTCGTCCATCCCACTTAGTTAAATCTCCATATAAGAGCCCTACCTCTATTTCGCACTCAATTGGTAAGGGAAGCGTAAAGCCGAAATGTTGTTTAATGTAATCAGCCATGCCTTGTACAAAACAATGCTGCATTGCATACAACGCCTTTTCCAAATCTAACATTGGAACCTGAACGAGACAAGAATCATGTACAACATTTTGAATAAGCCATCGTCTTTCCAGATTATTATCTAACAGATATTGTAAAAATTGTATTAGCCCTACAACACCTCCGTCAGACGATTGACCTTGGATTGGAGCATTTTTTGCTAAACGATTCGCTTTAGCCGTAAATTTAAAATTATTAACTTTATATAAATAATCAAGTCTTCTTCGCCTTCCCATAAAAGTTTCAAGATATCCCTGAGATTGTGCTTGTTTTGACGTACCTTCAAGATAGTGGCGTAATTGTGGGAAAGCCGAGAAAAACTTTTCCACTTTCTCTTCAGCTTCATTCTCCGACCATCCATTATTTTTCGCTAAAGTCTGAACGCCCATGCCAAAAAGCAACCCGAACGTAATGCTCTTGCTAACTTGCCGTTGTTCTTTAGAAACTTTAGCTGGCTCCACCCCATACATTAACGATGCTGTTCGTCGATGAATATCCGAAGCAAGCTGCGTTATTTTAAACTCCTCTTCTGTCATATTGGAGTTTGGAGAACATGCTTTCACCAAAGAATCGTGCGCTTCATTGAAAAGACGAATTAGATTGGTGTCATTAGCAAATATAGCAGCCCATCTAACTTCCGCTGTCTTGTAGTCAAGTTGGATTAATACCGTACCTTCTGGCCACCGCTTGGATGGTGGTTCAGCTACAAAAAGATTCTTAACCTCTTTCGCCATCTTCGACCGACCGCTAGGGAGGTTTTGAAGGTTAGGATTACTACTAGAGTTATGGACACAGATTTCATTGGCAATAAAATTGTGACAGTCCTCTATCTCAAGATCATATACGTCATATGTACCTGGCAATTCTTCTACTCGGACTACAATGTGATTTCTTAAAGTGGTATGTTTTCTTTTAGACTGATCACTTCTTTTCCGGTTAGATATGAGATGCTCTTGTCCATAAAAAGAAACCAAGGCTTTCAAAGTGCGATAATCTATCTTTAGGTCTAAAGCTACCGTATTTGCGGATGTTGTCATTAATAACTTCTGCAATCTCCCTTTTGAGATATAGCAACCGTAACCATCGTACCGCATTTTTACTACTTTCGGATCAATACCGAACATTTGACATCGCTTTTTAAACGATGCTGAATTTTTAATCAGATTTTTATTTGCTAGACCTTCTGGTGATTTTCGTGAGCCCTTTACTTTTGCCAACTCCTTCAAAAAAGTAAACTTGCCTTGGTGGTTCCAAAGATAATGCCCAGCTCCTTTTGTGCCTCGGTTATCGAAAACACCGCTTCTCCAATGCTCATAGAGATGATCGGAGGTATGTCCTGAACGTGACGTAGCTTTTAAATTACTGGGATGATTGTTTAAAGAGTTACCGTCCTCATGATGTACAATATCTGGTTTAGTGTTCGTTAGACATTCATAAATAAACCGATGCTCTTTACAAATATTGTAGCTAGTGTACAACGTGGAATAATAATTTGCCTTGTTTTTATTAGTCTTTATTACGTTACGGGCTAAAGATAATAATCGATCATTTGGTCGTAAGTCTTTCGCCATTTTGTATGAACCATCTAAGAGACGGACTCTATGTTCTGGCGTTACATCGAGATAACCTTTCTTTTTTCTATTTCCTGCTCGCCAATAGATTCGAAGAAGCTTCTTGGTTCCTGTTTTTCCTTGCCACAGAACCTTTTTAATTTGCAAATTGCCATCATCATCATAGCAATAAACGAGATCATCCACTTTAACATCTTTAATTGGAATGCCTAATTTAGAAGGCTCTATTGGAGGAGCAACATTTGCACAATCACCCAAAACCGAAATTCTTGAATCATATCGGAGGCATAACCTTCCTGTATCTGTGCCAGAAAGCCAGTACGACGCTCTGACACGTTTATCTATACTATCTCCTTTGGGATCTGCAACCATCTTAGCGATGTTGCTGAGATAAGTATTTCCCAACTTCGATAGCTCA
>JAEORY010000545.1 GCA_016840645.1 Candidatus Borrarchaeota archaeon
TACGACACAAGAAAGCCTCATAGCTTTAGCGTGAGGTAGTTCACCAACCAAAAATAGATGCACGCAAGACAAGATATCCAGTTGCTGCTGCAAGGTCGATAAATGTTATAATGCTCCCAAGTTTGATAAAATCGAGCCAGGACATACTTTTTCCTTCCTTTTCTAGAAGACCAATGCCGATAATGTTCGACACACCTCCGATGGGTGTAAGACTTGCACCTAAATTCGCCCCAAGAACTGTGGCCCAAATTATCGATGTTTCATTAAAACCACCTGTTGCAGCAATAGTTGGGATGACTAGAACCAGCACTGCAGTAATACTAACGTTGTCCATGAATCCACTTAGAATTCCTGTCATCCAAACTAGTATTACCCACAAAAGATATTTATTTCCTCCCGACAAGCCTCCAATATTCTCGGCAAAAATATCCAAAATACCCACATTGTGGGCTCCACCAAAGAGGATGAAAATGGCAACAAAGAAGATTAACATTTCCCAGTCTACTTTGTGGAGCAATACCTCGATCCTATTATCTGAGAAGAAAATGAAAAGAATTGAGCTAGTCAATGCAACGAGGAAAAATGGAACATTAATGAGACTGGCCACTGCAAACGTCACGATTGTACTTATTAACAAAACTGCAGATCTGTAGAACGCGCTGCGATTCTTCACGACTAACCATTCGTCTAAGCCGATTAAGGTTCTTTTTAAGTCCGGAGAGAGATTCTCACCAGCTTCTTGCAGTTTTTTGCCATAGATCAATTTGAATACTAATAAATTGATTACAACAAGAAGACCCCCAATTGGAACAGCAAGGGCAGCAAATCCCCCATATGAAAGAAAGTGCACAGGATCAAGATTGTAGTTTGAAGCGATTAATATGTTAATAAAACTGCTGATCACCGTACAAACACCAGCTGTATTTGCGATCATAATCTCGCTAACAAGGAATGGTAGTGGATCTAGGTCCAAGTTTTTTGTTACGACTAATGTTAACGCGCCAACGATGACGAATGCAGGGGAAGATGTAAGTGCAGAAAGAGCAAAAGTAAGGAGCTTCATGTAAAGAAAAATCCTGATTGGCTCACCTTTCGTCAATTTCACAATCTTAATGGTGATCCAGTCAAAAAGCCCAGATTCGCGAGCAACTTCGACAACGATAAGAATACTTACAACAATGGTGATTGTTTGCCAATCAATCAATTCACTGAATATTGCGGCATCTGAAAAAATCTCAATACCTGTAGTTAGGAAAGTGACTTTTACAAAAATAAAACTCCTAATCCACCCAATCACGCAGCCACTGTTTTATTTATTTTCTCAGTTGAAATCAGGGCATATGTGGCAATTAAAATGATCGTAATTCCAATCATTGAAATTAGGCTGTTTGTTGACAAATACCTGTCGCTCCGTTTACTTGCTCAAGGTCATTTAATAATCGAAGAATACATACGAAGAAGAATTCTATCTTCAGGAGGATTACGTAGAGAGATACTTACTATTTGGTATCAGAAACTTATGCTCAAAAGGTAGTATAAAAAAAGGTAGTATAAAGAAGGACTATTATAAAAATTATAAGGAATGCTGTGAAAAATTGCTGCAAAGTGCACAAGATACCGTCAGAATCTTTGAAAGTGAATTATTTTTCAGTAAGACATAAAATCTGACTTTTGGGCAGCAGATAGCATTTAAATTTTAGTTTTTTGCAGAATTTGACAAAATGTCATTTGATAATCGCGAAACAATATCTTTGGGAGTTATAAGCTAATCAGTATCATTATTCAGGGAGTTCATTGTTTAGATCGTTGCTATCTAAATCTTCTATCTCACCTAAATCTTTTAACTCTCCTATGTCTTCAATATCTTCAACTTTTTCCACTTTGTCTGTTTCTTCTGAAACCTTCTTGCGATTCAAGACACGGTGGATGCTCCCAAATAACCTCTCTTTTAGTGATGACCTTTCCGCGGGTTCCGCTATTCGAAGAAGCTGAGCTTCGACCTCTTTGACCTTTATTTCATATTGAAACACCAAATCTTCGCATGATCTATCACCTATATCA
Organism: Candidatus Borrarchaeota archaeon; assembly: GCA_016840645.1. The sequence goes on from JAEORY010000545.1 coordinate 2,062, forward strand.
CAAGCTTCCAAAGCATCATAAAGACGATCAATGGCATCCATGTATGACTCCAGTTCTAATTTGAGGACTCGTATCCTACTCCTTTGTTCTGTTTCTAAACCTTTCTTTCGCTCTGTCAAAATGCGGTACTCATCCTGAAATGGTGTTGAGAGTCGTGTGTATGCAAGTCTTCCGATTTCTTTTTTTTCTAGAGCTTCGTGTAACCTCAATATAACTGCAGCTGTCGCGATTTGTTTAGCAGTGATTTCCTCAAGTTCATCAATTTCCTCTACCACCTTAGTTTCTGCAGCTATAAAAGGAATGGTAAGGCCTTGAATAGCGGATGTGAAGAGAAGAACCAACATAGATGCATTCAATAATGCCGTTGCACTAGCCACATTGGACAGGTGCAATTCTTCGAAAGAAATAGCCACTAGTGCTGCAGTCGCTAATCCTCGCATTCCAGTCCAGCCCACAAATAATTTCTCACTTAAGGAAAAATCGATTGTAAGAGTACTGATTAGCACTGCTATTGGTCGTGAGATGAGAATTATTGCTGTCATAACTAATGCTAATGGAATAAATGCAATTGCTTCTAGAGGATTAAAGAATGCACCTATCAGAATGAAAGCTACGATCTCTCCCAGAAAGGATATGTTTCCCCAAAGTTCCAGTGTTCCTTCTTTTGGGAAGGGAGGTTTTCTAACAATATGTGGACTGCCTAGCGTAATTCCTGCAAGGAGGGCGGCAATGGCGCCGCTAGATCCCGATAGTTCCGCAAGGGAAAATGCTAATAGCCCAACGGAGAGAGTAATAAGGCTAATTTCCATTTTTCTACGAACCCGTGCGATGAGAATATTCCCTAGCCATCCGCAGACAAAGCCAATTATTATTCCACCAATAAGCGTCCAAACGATTAGCAAAACATTTAGTTGAAATTGATTTGTTTGTGCTGCAGGGAGGAAAATTCGCGTAACAATAACAATTCCCACAGCATCGTTGAAAGCTGATTCCCCGCCTAGTGTAGTTTCTAACTTTTTCTTAATTTTTGTACCGCCACCTTCGAAAAGTGAGAACGTAGCTGCAGGATCTGTTGGCGAAAAAATCGCGCCAAAAAGGAGGGCAAAAATGAGTGTCAGTTCAAAAGCAAATTGACCCAGCAGTCCTATAAGAAATGTGGTAAGCACTGTTCCAAGAGATGCTAGCAAAATAATTGGCTTGACGTTTCTTTTAAGTGCATCTACATCAAGAACCAATCCTTCGCGAAATAAAACTGCAGAAAGTGCTAGCGTTGCTACTATTTCTAGTGGAATTCCCATTCCTTGTAAATCAAACAAAGGAGTTACAAATAGCGAATTTAGAACACCAAGAGC
>JAEORY010000546.1 GCA_016840645.1 Candidatus Borrarchaeota archaeon
ATACGTAAATGAAGCAGTATCCTTATTTTGTAGCGTGTTTCCAAAGACGTTTAAAGCTGCATAGATGATGGTACCCAATGTAAAGTAATAGAAATCGCGTTTTTCTTCATAATTCTTTATGGCAAGTATCGCTGCGCTTATTGTGATAATGATTCCCATGGGTAGAAGTATAAAATCAGAGTTTATGATGGCGAAGAATACAGCACCTACAATAGCAATGATCAACATACCTGTGGCGAAATAATAGACTCTTTGGCTAAGAGAGTTATTAGATAAAATCAAATACCCTGCAATTATTAACAACCCCGCCATTAAAAATTCAGATGTCCAATGGAACCTAAAACTTACAATATTTGCTTCTAAATCGGGTACATTAGCTGTGACAATTAGAATAGTCCAGTAGAGTATATTTATAATTCCGACAGTTATTGAATACATTGCTGTAATCTTCTTTAAATTCAATTTGTATTCCTCATATCACAATTTTTTCTTCGAGTGTCCCTAAGATCTATGCTGAAATAAAATAGTTATAAAAATGAAGATGTCCATATAAAAATCATAACGTAAGTAAAATGTTGGTGATGAACTAATGTTTCAACCTTATTGGTTTCCGTTTTTCTTTGTCCCCTTCATGGCAGCCATTTTCTTAGTAGCCATTCTTTTGGCAGTATGGGTGTACAGAGATGCCGAAAAGAGAGGAGAGAGCGGTATATTGTGGTTAATCATTGTTTTAATCACAGGGATAATCGGTTTGATAATTTGGTTGATTGTCCGAGGTGATAAACCAGTGATTTCATCAGAACCGACTACAAAAGTACCTCCACCCCCCCAGACAGTACAGACAACTCAGACAACTGGCGCCCAGTTTTGTCCAAATTGTGGAGCAAGTATCCAATCTAATTCGATTTTCTGTGCAAACTGCGGGGCGAGTCTTGAATAACTCTGCGTCATACGTGTCATTTCGAAAAGACACATAGCTTTCTTTTTCTCTTAAGTTACTTAAGCGCTTTTTAAGCGCTCATAGAAATCTTTATTTTGATATAAAGCTGCAAATATCTGTCCGCCAACAGTTTCATCGCAAAATGCCTTGTCAACTCCTAATCTATTTAGATGTTTTTAATTTGCTTCTTTTATCACATTGCAAATCGTTATAACGTCTTTTTTCAAAGATTCTATTGTAAGAACAGTCAAAATCGCATCTTGATCGTTTTCCAAAGAAATTATTGCGTCTAAAACATTCTTAATGTTAGCTTTTATTAAATTTTCATCTATAAATGGTTCTCCTGAAATAAAAACAATCTTTTCTGGAAGATCGCCAGGTCTTTCTGTTAAAGGAGCAATACAGACCACATTTCTTGATTTAACATCAATTTCTTTTAAGAAATTTTTTATCTTTTCATTATATCCGCATAGTAACAAGATATCTTTCATCATCTTAACCCTCCTTTCTTCTATAACAGCCTGAATTCCTATTAAATAAGTAGCAAGTGTACCAGCAAAGATGGCTATAGTACCTATACCTAATATCATAACAAAAAGTGAAAATATCCGTCCTGCAAAAGTCACTGACGTTATATCACCATAGCCAACGGTTGTTAAAGTTACTATGGCCCAATAAACTGAATCTGAAAAGGAACTTCTTTCGAAATAAGCAAAACCTACCGATGCAATAAAAACAGAAACTACAAAATATAGTAAAACCAATCGAAATCCATTCTTTGTGATTTTGTAGAAAAATTTCCTTAACACATATGTGAGGCTAATCATTAGAGTTCCCCTACAAAGAGCAACAAAGGATTTTTTGTTGATATTATTTCAAAAAATGGAAGACTAAGTAATATGTGAGTACCAAAAAATATTAGTTTTTCTTTTATCATAGAGAAGCAATTAGCCTGTAATGAGAATATGTGTTGAAGTTGATATTCGGAGTGTGATGAAATATGGATGACATTTGGTTTGGCTACCACTTACCGCCTGAAGGTGTTAATTTCGAAGATATGAAAGATGCCTGCCTTACTGCAGAAAGATCAGGACTTGATCTCTTCACAATTACAGATCACTTCATGAATATGGCGGACCCAATGGGAAAAGAGAACCATCCTCTTGAATGTTGGACCTTGCTGGGAGCTCTTGCCTCAATAACTAATTCGATTCGTCTAGGTCCGTTAGTGTCATGTTATGGTTATAGAGCACCAACTCTTCTGGGGAAAATTGCAACGACTGTTGATATTATCAGCAATGGAAGACTTGTAATGGGACTGGGGGCAGGATGGCACGAACCCGAATTTAAAGGATTTTATGGAAGATTCCCACCTACGAAAGAGCGTCTACAAGGCTTCAAAGACACTCTTGCCATCGTTCATTCAATGTTTAAAAACAAGTACACTACTTACAAGGGCAAATATTTCTCTTCAGAAAACACATTAAATAGCCCACGACCAATTCAGAAACACGTACCTATGATGATAGGTGCTTTTGGGGAGAAAATGATTAGATTAGCGACACGTTACGCTGATATAATTCATTGCATGTTTGATCCAAACCCAGATAACTTAGCACAACAAAAGCAAAAGATAATAACTGGATGTGAAAAAACTGGGAGAAATCCCCAGGAGATTAGGATAGGAATAGGATATACTATCTGGCTTGATCCAACTGAAGAAGAGATCAATCAGCGAGTCAAAAGACTACAAGTATGGATGAATATACCAGAAGAAAACGCAAAGCAAATTGTTGCAAATGCCCCCTCTACACCAGAAGCGCATATCGAAACCATTCAGAGAGCAATCAAGGACGGAATATCAGTTTTCACACTCTCGGGAGCTCCAGATAAATTAAAACCTTTCGCAGAAGAAGTAGTCTTAAAATTAAAATAATTTGTGGTAGAATTTTCTTGAACTATCCCACCCTTTGTGTGGGGCATCCTGCGAATATATTTAAATATTTTTTCTTGACCGTCGCTTTTTCAACTGATATTGTTGTAAGCGTTTTAGTATAAATGTCACTATAGCAGCGCCGAACAATGAATTGAAAATGATTAAGATAACTATGTTCTGGAAATCGGTTCCAATAAGATTACCATGAACAATTCCAAAAAATAGCACGATATACATCAAAGCATGAACTGGACGCCAATAATTTTGAATTTGATTCCTTAATAATACTGCAATCAACGCCACATAAATAATGGGGAGTGCTGGCCGTCCAGCAAGGCTCCAAAAATCGTACCACGATGCAAAACTAGGTATAAATACTAAGATGTTCTGTGCTTGAATCGAATATGTTACAGGATGGATTGTCGCACTAGCAAGTCCAAAAACTGCGAAGATATGGTGTATCTTGATGAAAGGTTTGCCGAATAGTTTTGTAATTTCCTTAAGGAAAGGAGTCATTATAGTTGCAATACTCAAAA
>JAEORY010000547.1 GCA_016840645.1 Candidatus Borrarchaeota archaeon
CACCACGTTCTCTCTGAAGGACGCTGCTGGTGATGACGTCGATACTACTGGTTATACTACTTTCGCTGCTGGATCGTGCTTGAACTATGCGTTCAACATATCAAAGAAGGTAGACAAGAGTGGTACCTATCGTGTGACGTTGGGAACTGATGTTGTTGGTGCTAATGACGATGTGCTATGGGTAAGTGCATGGCAGGCAGACAACTACACCAACAAGGGTGATATTGCATAGTAAATATTGTATTTTTGGGAAGGGGGCGCTACGCCCCCGCCCATTAAATTGACAAAAAAAGGTAATAAGTTATGGTAGTCACTAAAGACACACAGTTTTTAGGGGGGTATCATGAAACTTTGCAAGAAATGTGGAATCATAAAAGAAGAATCAGAATTTGGATCAAGGTTAAGCCACAATGGCAAACGTTATATTCAGAATGCGTGTAAAGAATGTTGGAAAGCCGATAGGAGAGAATATAAAAAAAGGATAAGTCCTGAACAAAGAGAAAGAAATCTATCCTCTATGAAGAGGTGGTATCAAGAACATAGAGAGGAAGAGCTTGCTAAATATAAAAAGAAATATAAAGAAAACAGAGAAGAGATTTTAGCAAAACGACGTGAGCGCTATGCCAACGATCCAGAATTCAGGGCTATTTTTGAAAGAAACAAAAAAAAATATTACAATGAAAATAGAGAACTGTGCGCATATAAAAGCCGTAAATATTATGATAAGAATAAGAATAAAATAAAAAAACGCTCAACAGAATGGGCAGAAGAAAACAAAGAAAAAGTAGATGAAATACAAAAAAAGTGGCAGCATAGAAACAAAGAAAAGCGTAAAGCTTATTACATTTTAAACAATGCTATAGCGAATGGTAACATTGAAAAGCCTAAAATTTGCAGAATGTGTGGAGTCGAGGACAAGATTATTGATGGACATCACATAGACTATTCTAAACCATTAGAAGTGATCTGGTGTTGCAAAGAATGTCACGCATTAATCCATAAGGAAATGCGTAAGAAAAAAATAAAACCCAAGGAGACCTAAGATGCCAAGAGGAAGACCTAGAGGCAGCAAAAATGTAAAGAAGCTGGAGAGATTACCAGTTGAGACGGCAGGTCCGGCCATTGAGTCTGTAGCCGTAGAAGGAGAAGAACAACAATTACCTGAGACGGTGACGTACTGTAAGATCAAACTAAGGAATCTGAGAGATCAGGGTTTCCCAGCGTCTTTCACCTACGATGGTTTGAGTTATAACATTCCTGAAAACACAGAGGTAGATGTTATGAAGGAAGTCGCTGACAATCTGAATGATCTTCTTGTGAAGCAGTACGCTTTTGCTCCTGATCCTTTGAGGCCAGGCAAAAACAAGAAGGTTGTGGAAGCAAGGCCGCGATATATGGTTCAATATTTAGAAACATATGAGAAGGAAGTTTAACGATGGTAGGTCTTAGCTTATTTACATTAGGCGATATAAGGACCAAAGTCAGGAATCTGACAGGTCATAAGAGTACTAATGACCTGTCAGCTGACGATTTGCTTGATTATATCAATAGATATTATCAGTTAGTTTTTCCTCTAGAGGTTAGGCCTTATGAGTTGCGGACGTGGTTCGGTTTCGATGTTTCTGATGGCACTGAGGAATATGACTTAACGACTCAGACAGATTCTACGACTTCTCTTATTTATGAAGATGCGTATTTGACGTTGGAAAATCCATCAACCATTGATGGCTATTCTCTTACAATTTATTTAGATCCGGCGTTGTTTTACGACAAGTGGCCAGAGACAACAACGTATGATGAGAGTCGCCCTACTGATGTGCTCTTTTATGAGCAGAAATTGTTATTTCGTGCGACACCAGATGATACTTATACTGTGAAGATAGCGTCATGGAGAAAACCAAGTGCTCTAAGCAGTGATACAGATTATCCGATGCAAGAAGAATGGGGCCCATTGATAGCGTATGGAGCGGCGCGGGAGGTTGCTGAAGACTACGGTGACATTGAAACGTTGCAAAAGATAGAACCGCTGTATCAGCAGCATAAGGTAAGATTAAACAACAAAATTCATTTTCAGAATGTGGACCAAAGGAGTGTCCCAAAGTTTTGAGGTAAGATATGACTTGGCAGGCATCGAAACCAGCTACCAATGAAAAGATCGGGGATATTAGTGGTATCATCACTGGTAACTGGGAAGCTATTGAAAATGCATGGAATGGCGACCATGAAACACTTACTGGTGATGGTACTAGTTCGACCAACCATGATAAAGTCAGTTTGGTTGCACAGGCTGCCGCGACGCCTGCTGCCAGCGTTGGGATACTGTATTGTGATAGTGGCAATAGCAATGACCTATATTATGCATATCCAACTGGCGGTAGCTATAGCACTGCTAGAGTTACTCAGGGAGGTAGTACTCCTGGAGGCGCAGATGTGTTTTGCATGTTTAATGGAACGAGTAGTACGCCAATAACACCCGGTAATTCGTATGGTGTACACGGTACGTCATTGGTCACTAAAGTTGGTACAGGGCATTACAAGGTAAATTTTGCTACAGCGTTTAGTGATGCGAATTATACTGCAATAATTCAGCCTTCTTATACAGGGAGCACAAATCTATGGTATACGATAAAAAGCGTAGTAAAAAATGCTTCTTATCTAGAATTTACGATTCATAGTTTCTACTTATATCTTAAGGGTGGATCAGATTATTACGTACGAACAAGTGGCGCCACTGATGTGGCAGATATCAATGTCGTAGCATATAGGAATGGTTAGATGGCATACCAAAGCTTTTTGATATCTAATCTACGTGAGGGACAGCGACAAGATGTCGAACCTTGGTTATTGCCTGAAGATGCGTTCGAAACCATGGATAATTGCTATCTTCATCGAGGAGTTATCAAAAAGCGCAAAGGTTATCTAGAATTTGGAAGGTTTGCTGAGTGGTCTGCCGACATTAGCGCTATCACCAAAGCGAATCCTGGCCAAGTAACGACAAGTGCCGCTCATGGGCTTTCTACTGGTGATGTCATCCGTATCACTAGCGTATCTGGAATGACAGAAGTTAACGGAGAAGAATTTACGATTACCAAGGTTGACGCGACAAAGTTTACTTTGGGCGTGAATACATCAGGCTACACTACGTACACCAGCGGCGGTGTCGTTTGGGTTTACACGTCTGATTCTATCATGGGTATTATGCGATTTGTTGACAGCAGTGGCGATGAACAGCTCATTGTTGCTAATGAGGATCGCCTTTGCAAATGGGATACGTCTAATTTGTGGTTTGAACCGATTACAGCATTTAGCGAGAAGCTTGATGTTGGAGATGGAACTACCGGCTATAGCGGCACTTTGGTAGACAAACCCATTTTAGCGGGCTCGTTTACAGCAACAGACGGGA
>JAEORY010000548.1 GCA_016840645.1 Candidatus Borrarchaeota archaeon
TTCGCCCTCTAGATGATTAGATGTGAACAATGAATCTAGATGGTGAGTAAAACTCTCATAAACACGGTACGGTCGTCGATCAATATCAAAATCTACCCCACCATTTTAATTAGCATGATGAGTTAGATTGATTCTCCATAAAATATACAAGAGATAAAAAAGTAGAGGCACCAACAATGATTTCCAATATATGAAAATTCATTTCACTTATTGAATTTATCATAGCCAAAGAATGTTCCCTTGTCAAGAAAGGATGTATACTTCGATCCATCAAATTGAATCAAATATGCCTACCCAATCTTGACTTTCGATCCAACAATTGCTAAGATAAATTCACATATTGAAAAGTATTTTTACATTATGAAAACCGCGTGTTTATGAAAGAAAATTCATAAAGTATGTACTCAACTGATCAAAGGTCCGAAAAATCCAGATATTTCAACCAATCTGTAGAGCGAGCGATTGCTATTCTAGGATTGTTTCTCGATGACATGGTCGAGTTATCAGCCACAGAAATAAGCAAACGGTTGTCCCTCCCCCAGAGTACGATTTTTCGCTTCCTTGTGACTCTAGAAGCCTTAAGGTTGATTGAAAGGAATCCGGAAAATAACAAATATAGATTGGGAGTTATGTGTTTGGAGTTAGGAACTGCCTTTCTAAAAAATCACGACTTACGCCAACAATCCCTCCCTATACTCCAATCTTTACGAGACACCTGTGGAGAAACCGTCCATTTAGGTGTATTAGAAAATTTTTATGGAGTTTATATAGAAAAACTTTCTGGTCTTCACTCCATTGGCTTTATGTCTTCTCAACTTGGAGGTCATTTCCCCCTTTATTGCACTGGACTAGGAAAATCCTTGCTAGCAAACCTTTCAGAGGATCAAAAACAAAATTATTTAGATCACTTAGAGTTTCAACAGTTCACGCAAAATACAATTACAGATCCTCAGCAACTCTCTGAGGAACTCGAACAAATACGCCGCTTAGGATATGCAACCGACAAAGAAGAACATGAGAACGGCGTTGCCTGTATAGCTTCACCGATCTTTAAACACAATGGACTTGCAGGAGCCATCAGTATCGCTGGACCTGCAAGTCGAATCCATAATGAGGACAATTTTCAAAAGCTGGTAAAGCTCGTGAAAGATGCCGCAAAATCCATTTCTGCACGTTTAGCAGGGAGATCAAATTAATTCCACTTCTATCGAATTTATTAACTCATCAATATCTGAACCATTATTTGCATACACACAAATTGCTGGCTAATACCTAATTTCCCAAATACCTTCCTATGGAAGCGAAACACCTATTTTTCAACTTGATTATTTTCCTTAAAAATTAGCGCTTGATCAGGGCATCCTTATCAATGCAATCAAAACCCGCTTCCATCAATAAAGGCAACTATCAGAAGTAAAGCCAAGCTAAGACTCTCAGGAGATGAAAATGATTATTGACGCTCATGCTCATATTTTCCCTTATTTAGGTGGCGCTTCAGGATTTGATAGTCCTGAAACACACTTGAAATACTGGCAAGAGGCCATTGCCAGCAATCCGGCTGCGTCTGTCCGGAAAGTTGATGATGATTCGCTCGCTACTGATCCCAGTTTATGGAACATGCTGGACGAGGATGGGAAACCTATTGATGTCAATTTCCGCGTTGGCAATTTCGGGAGATTTCTATGGACTAAAGAGGGCATAGACTACTATGTTCATGTTTATGCACCAAGTTTAGAGACAATGACAGCGTCGCCGGAATTTATGCTCGCCCAGATGGCATGGGCGGGAATCGATATGGCAATTCTGCAAAATCCCTGGCTCTATGGCCAACTAAATGAATATTTTTCAAAAGCCGGGCGAACTTTTCCACAGAAGTTCGCGGGGCAGGTTCAAGTAAAGGAATTTGAAATCGATCGTCCCGAGGAGATTGAAAATCTCCGTAAAGCAGTAGACAAACTCGACCTCAATGGCGGCTTATATTTCACAGATAAACGAGCTTGGGAATATGGCTATAAAAACCACATTGATGATAAAAAATATTTTCCTTTCTGGGAAGAGGTCCGATCATTAGAGCTTCCTGTGTCTATGGATCTAAGCGCATTAGTAGACCCAGAACATCCGGATTGGTCTGCACTTGAAAGATATTCGGCGCAAATGAGACGATTTAACCATCTTACAGATCAATTCCCTGAAATTCAATTTACGCTCGTGCACGGAATTCTCCTCACCGTTTTCGGCATAGGGGATGAGATTGTTATCCCTGAAGAGATTTGGAATATATGGAAAAAACCCAACATACACATAGAAATCCTTTTTCCTATTCAGGTTAGCTACCCTCGACCCGGAGCAAGCGTTTGGGATTATCCCTATCCTCAGGCTAGACTGGCAATCAAAGAATTGTATAAAAGACTAGGGACAGAGAAGTTAATATGGGGGTCAGACATGCCAAATGTTGAAAGAAATTGTACTTATAAACAATCGCTTGACTATCTAACTCAATACTGTGATTTTATCCCTTCTAAACATATGGATTTAATCATCGGGGGTAATGCTGCTAGACTGTTGAAATTGGATATATAACAAATTAGGAATGTCCTATTCACCAGACAACAAAATTCTTTCTATTACGTTTCTTATCGATCGGAGCAGACAATGAGTGAAGTTGTGCGTGTGATTCGAACACGAGCTCAAGCGGGTGAATGCCCTGTATGGAATGAGGATGAACAGGCGATCTACTGGACGGATGTTCTGGACGAACGAATTCATCGTTTCTATCCTGAGACTGGGAAGCATGATGCTTTCAATATGGATGTCTCAGTAAGTGGAATTGGCCTGCGCTCAAGAGGGGGCTTAGTACTTGCCACCTGGAAAGGCTTTGCATTCTGGGACGAACAAACCACAGATCTCGAGATGTTCTCTAATCCACCAGAAGAACAAGAAGGATCGCGCTTTAACGATGCTGCTGTTGACAGAAAAGGGCGTTTCTGGGCAGGAGCATGGGGCGGCATGGGAAAACTTGACCCCACAAACAAACTCTATCGACTGGATCCAGACGGTTCTATTAAAACCATGGAAACAGGGATTATCATTTCGAATGGCATTGGTTGGAGCCCGGATAATGAAACCATGTATTTCACAGATTCACCACGTCGAATAATATATGCGTATGACTTCGACTTTCCAACAGGAGAAATCGATAACAGGCAAATTTTTGCTAAACTACCTGAAGAAGAGGGTGAACCAGACGGATTGGCTGTAGATAGTGATGGTTTTATCTGGAGCGCTCGATGGGACGGATGGAAGATCACTCGTTTTGATCCTGAAGGAAGTATTGAAAGAGAAATCCAACTCCCTGTTCAACGACCCACAAGTTGCACCTTTGGCGGACCAGGACTGGATGAG
>JAEORY010000549.1 GCA_016840645.1 Candidatus Borrarchaeota archaeon
GTGAAAGTCAGAGACCATAAAAACCGTGTCCCTGCACAGACTCAATGTCCCCATTGCTCTGCACCACACGAATATATCTACTTTAACGATGGTAAAAAACGAACTCAACTTAAATGCAAGGTCTGCTCAAACACTTTTCAACTACATAAAAGATTCACAAAAAAAACTAAATTCTTTTGTTCTTATTGCTTGAAAGCGTTGTTTAAATGGAAGCAGCAAGATGAAGTCACCATTTATAAGTGTGGTAACGATAATTGCTCGCATCGTTTAGATAAACTTAACAAACTTAATAAGGACGAGAAAAATCTCAGAAAACAAAAATCATCTCAATTTAAAATCAACTATCAGTACCGAGAGTATCATTACTCAGTTGATGAACTCAAAGTGGAAAGCCCTCAGAAACCTAAAGTAAGTTTACAGCGAATTCATAACGATCTAAACATCTTTTCTTTGATACTTACCTTGCATATCTCCTATGCTATTACCGCAAGAAAAACAGCGCATATGTTAAAGAACATATGGAATATCGCAGTGTCACATCAAACCGTATTAAATTACGCTGAAACGGCCGCCTATTACTGCCATAAATTCAATCAAAAAAATAAAGGCGAAATTGATGACATCCTGGCCGGTGATGAAACATATTCTAAAGTCAAAGGTGTTTGGCATTATATTTGGTTTTTCATCTGTACGACATCTAAGAAGATATGTGCTTATCACATCTCTGATAACCGTGGTGCAAAGCCTGCCATCACAACTATGCTGGAAGCTGTCAGTACTGCAAAAGAAGAACAGCACATTACAAAAGTCACTGATGGAAATCCTTCATATCAATCTGGATTGCACTTTATTAATTCACAACAAGATAAACTTAAAATAACATTGAAAAACGTTATCGGACTTCAAAACATGGACGATGAATCCGAAGAATTTAGACCATACAAGCAAATGATTGAACGCCTTAACCGTACTTACAAATATCATGTTCAAGCTCAAAATGGTTTTGGCAGCCTCAATGGTGCTGTATCCAAACTTGTGCTTTTTGTGACATATTATAACTTTCTAAGACCTCATAAGGCGCTTGGATATAAAACACCTGTACACATCCCTGAACTCGATTTGATAGATTCAATCCAAGGTAAATGGGCTAAAATTATTTCTCTTGCTGTGTAAGCCAACAGCTCTTTCCAAAAAACTAAAATCTCTTTTCAACTCTCTAGTTATAAAATTTATTGTAAACTTAATCACTAAAAGTACTACATTACTGGTTTAGTTTTGGCAAACTATGAAAAGCATTTCATAAAGCCAATCACTTTTCATTGCCTTTTTTTCTATTTGGTTTTTTTCATTTTTTCATATAACTTTTGACACTACCTTCCAATTGATAAGTGATGGTGGTCTCGTGATTAAAAGGATTCGGGTAATTTTGTTCAAGGAAAAATAAAGAAGGAATTTTTTCCATCCTATCCAAAATGTCGCTTACAGCTCCATATTCGAATACACCCATGTCAAAGCCACTTCCTGCAGGTCTTTGATTACCATTGAAATCTTCGTAAATACCAACATCCACGCCTTTATCTATGCAAGGCGAATTTTCTTGAAGAGTAAACGGTGGATTGGCAGAAAACACTGGATCAACGGAAATGTCGAATTGACCTGGGCTACAGTTTTGGTAATTCAAATCAATAGCTTGAATGTTATTATTCCAAACATCGTTATGAGAAAGAACTACTCTGGGCGAAGAAACAGCAAAAATGCCATAATTTCCGTTCGTGACGATATTATTTTTTATGATACAACTGTCTGCACCGAAGATACCATATTTATTCTGATCAAGCGTGTTAAAAACAATAGTTGGCATGCTTCCAGAGATACGAATGCCCTGATAGTAACCGAAAATTATATTATTAGCGATGACTGGACTACAGGTGTCTGCGATGAAAATGCCCGATGTATTCACGAACCACGTACCCTCTTGAATTATATTTCTCTTAATTATTGGTGAACCTTTCACAACTATAATCGCACGCTTAAATCGTTCTATAATGTTTCCAACAATCATAGGAGAAGATGAAGAACAAAGAATTCCATTACAGTTGCTGTGGGTATTCTCATCTTCTGGTCCGATAGAAAAACCCCAGAGTATAGAATGAGTATCTTCTCCTGAGTCAAAAGTTACGGCATATAGTGCAGGTACATCGATCCGAGTAACTTGAGGTCCATCTGTACTTTTAACTAAAATTGATTTACCTTGAAAATTAATTCCCTCGTGATATATACCCGGTGAGACGAGAATAGTGTCGCCATTAATCGAAACGTCAATTGCAGATTGAATTGTATAATACTGAGATGGAACTAAGTATGTTGATGCATATATATTTAAATATAGGGATGTTGAGAATAGAAATAGCATTATTTGAATTTTCTTGACTTTCATTTTATCCTCAAGTATATTTCTTTACATAGTGACAAACTTTATCCGAATAATTTATAGCAGCATAACGTGATGCTCACCTGCTGGCGGACTTAAGAGCACTAAACGTTAGTAATGCACAGAACATAGTTAATCGCATCTGACATGCGGAATTCACAGCATTGCACGCCAGTCAGGTGCAGCAAAAGTTAGGCAAGAAAACACCAATAACAATTTATAACCTGTTTTAGAAATTTAATGTTAACATGTATACATAATCAGTAAAGAAAGGTATAAAATTGTAATATAAACTCGAGAATTTTACCTGTCCACATCGATGGATATCTCACCACCTGTAAGTGATCCTTTCAAATTTAAATATTTTTCGTTATCTCTACCTGTCCAGGCGACGACAAATCGATCTTCGAAGTATGTCAATGCTGGTTTATAATCTGATGTTTCATCGAGAACCCTTTTTGCATGCGACCAATCTTGACCATCTGGCGAACTCATTAGCTGAAGGTATTTATTTTCTTTAGCTCTCCACATTAAATATAGACGATCTTGTGGTTCTTTTCTTAATTTCTCTAGAATGCGTTCTTCCTTATGTATTGCTAATAGTGCAGGTCCAGCATCACTTTTTGCGTTTAATATTTTTGTTTTTTCAGTCCAAGTGTTGCCATTATCGCTGTATGACATCACAAAAACATGTTTTTCGTTTGTACCAATCCATGCTATAAACAACTTGTTTTGATAATATGCCATTGAAGGAGAACCAGTTGTTTTTCTACAAATATAACTTTTTGAACTCCAATTTGAACCATCTGTACTCTTTATTAGATGTCAAATTTCAAAATAATTCCCCATCACCCTCAAAAAAATTTCAATAATATTCCCCAGTGGATTTCATAAGTATTCCCCAGTTTTTGAAAAAGAATTTCACCAGGATTCCCCACTTTTTCAAAAAAATTTCAGCATATTC
>JAEORY010000550.1 GCA_016840645.1 Candidatus Borrarchaeota archaeon
CCCTATAGGATAAAACTTTCCGAACTTGCGATTATAACAAATTGCGAAACTCCCCTTGCGACTGATGATAAGATTCAAGAAATCTGCACCACTATAAAAGAGATAAATCCAAAGATTAAGATATGTTGTACAACTTTTCGTCCTAAAGTTTTAGGTGATATACAGAATAAAACTGTGTTTTATGCAACAACAATGCCTATTGAAATGATGAAAATTGTAGTTAACTATTTAGAGCAAAATTACAATTGTAAGATATTAGGAACAAGTGTGCATCTCTCAGATCGCGCTAAATTGAAGGAAGATCTTAAGAAATTAACTCAAGCGGATGTTCTTGTGACTGAATTAAAGGCTTCAGCTGTTGATGTAGCGACTAAGACTGCGTTCCAGATGAGAAAGCCAACTATCTATTGTGATAATGAACTCCAGATAGTGGAGTATGCTGACGGAGAAATAAATTCAATTCAAGAGCTTGATTCGTATCTTATTGAGATCACGAACCGGATTGTAAAAGGAGGGTCAACTACCCCACCCTGAAGGGTAGGGGGCTTCCAGAGACAAGAGAGGTGAAGTAATGGGTGCAAAGCACATAATGATCAAAACAGAGAATTATGATTATCCCTACAGTAGGGGTTTGTTAGCAACACGCATGATGGTAACGGGTCTCGACTTAGTTGATGCATACAAAACCGCTGAAGCAATAGCTTTAGAACTGGAACTGCAGGATATCTGGGAACTTACAGAAGTCGAACTTAATGATCTCGTCAGTGATATTCTCGAAAAAGAGGGCAAAATACTTTATGCTGCTCGATTTCGTAATTTTCTCAAATTTAAGAGTAGGTATGAACCTCTGATCATTATGATTGGTGGTGCTACTGGAATTGGCAAGTCTACTATTGCATTGAATTTAGCATCACGACTAGCTATTAGCCATATAGTTGGAACTGATACTATTCGAGAAGTCATGCGAAAAGTATTATCTTCAGAATTGATCCCTTCATTACATTCGTCCTCATATGCTGCTCACAAATCCATGAAAGAATATGTAAGTCCAATTTACAATAAAACCATCATTGGTTTTGAGGAACAAGCGCGACTCGTTGTTTCAGGAATTGAGTCTGTGATTGCTCGTGCATTAACAGAAGGTATAAGTATTATTGTTGATGGAGTCCACATCTTGCCTTCTATAATGGATCCAAAACTGCTCAAATCACCAAATATTATACCAGTGTTTCTTCATCTTTCAAACGAGGAGGATCATATGAGGAGATTCCAAGAGCGTGCGAAAACGAAGGTAATGAGAAAACCACTTGAGGATTATTTAGAAAATTTTGATGGCATCCGAATAATACAGGACCATCTTTTAGAGCAGGCAAGATTACATGGTATCCCGTTTATCGAAAACATGCTAATCGAAACTACCATTAGAAAGATTTTGGATATAGTTTTTGAACGCATTGAAATGCTTATAACAACACCATTCAGAACCTGAAGAACACCTCAAACGCAAAGAGGGAACAACTTTGGCACGATTTGTCATTATGTCTGACTCCCACATCACAGAAGGTCAAGAGTTTAATAAAGATATTTTCAAAATGGGGCTAGACTTAATCTGTTCTATTAAAGCCGATTTTTATTTTCATTTAGGAGATATAGTCGAATCAGGAACACTTGCAGACTATAAATTAGCTGAAGAACTCCTCCTACCGATAAAAAACAGACTTATTTTCATTCCTGGAAATCATGATGCCAGAAATGTAGGAGATCGCTTATACGGGGAATTTTATGGAGACAGGGAATTTGAGATGGAAACAAAAATCGATGGGACAAAGTTTTATATCACTGGACTAGACAGTTCAATTCCGGATCAGAATAGTGGACGCGTTGGACGTCGATCTCGGCATACTCTTTCTAAAAGACTGGATCAACTAGATGACGATTTAATCAAAGTAGTTGTGTTTCATCATCATTTACTCCCAATTCCCAATACTGGAAGGGAGCGTTCTACTATCGATGATGCAGGAGATATGTTAAAAGTTTTGCTGGATTACGATGTGGATATAGTGATAAATGGTCATCGCCACATTTCTAACGTTTATAAGATAACTGACGGTAGCCATGAACTGATTGTAATCAACAATGGAACCTTTTCTGCTAATAAAACACGATATCGTGAACTTCATTCCTTCTCGATTATAAACGTCATTCCTGAGGAAGTAACAACAAGCAGAATTCAAATCTACACGAATAAAGAAAAGAAAGTTACCAAAAAGTATCGTCATCATCCCGCTTTGCGTTTTGGCGGCGAGAAACTGTGTCGGATAGTTCATATCTCTGACACTCATTTTACCCAAGGACGCGAATTTCAAGAAGCAAATTATGATAAAGCTGTAGAATTAATCAATAAGTCTGGGGCGGACGTTATAGTCCATACTGGAGATGTAACGAATGAAGCCTACCGAATGAGCTATAAGATAGCAGCGGATAAATTAAGTAAAATTCAGTTACCGAAAGTGATTGTACCCGGACATCGAGATTGCTACGCCATTGGGTGGGAACTTTTCCCAGAGATGATAGGTCCTATGGATCCAGTATGGGAGTCACCGAACCTTAAAATCATCGGGATAAATACCAGTTTACTTGAGGAAGAGGTCGGTTCTGTTGGAAGATTCGAACTGCAAAAAGTTCTAGATGAAATTCATGCCACAAAAGAACAAAAAATTGTAGTGGTAGCGATGCATCATCATCTCGTTCCAGTTCCTAATACCAAACACGTTGCATCCCTAACTGATGCAGGAGAGGTATTATCTGCTCTTGGAAAAAGCGGAGTGGATTTAGTGCTAACAGGTCATAAACACATAACGTGGAGCGTACAAGTTGAGGACGCCATTATTAGCAACTGTGGCAGTTTATCAAGTGCTAAAGTGCTCTCGCTTGCGGGGAATGTCTTTAATATCATCAATGTATACGAGAACGGATATGTTCAAATTGATGAAGTGTCCCTTGACGAAGATATGCGAAGAACCACAGGACGTTTTATGATACCAGTCCTAAAATAAACTGAACTTTTAGCTCATAACTTGAATTCATGCTGGGGGAAGTGCTTCCGTTAGGTAGGGTAGTTCACTATAATGCGTTCCACTCTTTTTTAATGAATAATTATGCAAAAAATCACCCAACGTGTTGGGGATAGTTCACGCAGATAACTTGCTTTCAAAAAAGTCGGCAACACTGATTTTTGGTGTTTCGTAATCAGATAATTCTGCACCTATAGTTTCAACAGCTACCGCACTAATATCCCATATATTCAACAAATCATTGTGCAAATATTTTTGGAGTATTTCTTTAATCCCATGTGGCTTTATGAGTTTGTGTCCATCAAAATATG
>JAEORY010000551.1 GCA_016840645.1 Candidatus Borrarchaeota archaeon
CTTTAGGAAATCTTTGTATTCTTGATAAAGGTCTAAACTATAAATATTGAGGACTCCTAAAAGAAAGATATTGACTCATTTTCTCTTTCCAGATTTTAGGCACACATTCTAACAGATTTTTTCGTTTTACGTTTTTGAAAGGAAATCCCAATAGACACGCAATTGCATCAAGATACATTTTCTGGTTATTGAGATATCCACACTTCTTCGCAAGAGACTTATCAAATCCATTCATTCGTGCTATTGTGCCAAAGCCGCAGCAGTACCTGACCCGAATTGCATGGCGATTTTCTTACGCTTAGTGATTTTTTTAGGGAGTTGAAGTTTTTCAGCAACTCGCCGTAATATCCATTTTCTCACGAAAGTGTTAGTACTTGTATCATAAACTTTAAAGGACGCTGGAATTCTCATCGCGTATTCCACTATCCTTTGATCTAGAAAAGGCAATCTGGATATAGTTCTATGTGATTTGCTTAAAGTGTCATCACGTTCAAGAGTAATAGGAGGAAACGTCTTAAATTCTTCCCAGAACTGCTCATATAATGCTTCATAGCCCTCCGATTTAGCTGTGTCTACATGCCGAGAATAACCGCCAAAAAGTTCATCTAGTCCTTGCCCTGAAAAAAAGAGCTGAATACCATCCTTTTTTGCAAGTAAGGTTGAGAAATGGACGGGGATTGCGATGTTTATCTGCATGATTTCTGGTTGTTCGATGTAAAAAAGAATTCTCGGAATTTCTACTTCGACATCTGCAAGAATTAACTCATTTATTTTAAGAGTAGCATCAAATGTGCTAAAAGATTCCATAGCGTGCTCAAGATCGGAAGAATTTTGAAAACCTGACGAGTAGAGATTAAAGTCCACGTCATAGTCCGAAACATACCTTGCCAGAATGGAACTGTCGAGTCCACCTGAAAATAGTACACCAAATTTCTCATTATAATCTGGTAATCTTCGCTCAATCGCAAACCGAAAGTATCCCTCAAGCGATTGGATCATTTTATTGAGAGGTAAATCAAACATCTGACCTTTTTGCAAGCCTTCTCCTGCAAAATCTGCTATATCTCCCGATTCTGAAACGACATAGATTCTATCTTGGTGGACACATTGAATATCTTCGTAGAAGATGTTTTCAGATGTTTGAAAAAGGAGTGGTTTTCTTTGCGAAGAAAAAAGGATGCAATCAGGAGTTTTCACAAAGTATAGTGGCTTAACTCCGATTGGATCTCTTGTAATGATTAGTTTGTTACGATTACGCTGCATAATTATGAAAATATATGCTCCTTCAAGCAGTAAAAGCATTTTTCTAACAGCTGAAGTTAAATCAAAGGAAGAAATCAGTTTCGTAAAAAGATGGGCAACCAATTTGACATCAGGATCTGTTTCTATAGAATATTCAGCAAGATATTCCTCAAAAAATTCTTTATTATAGATTTCACCATCTAGAACAACAGCTAATTCGTTCTTCTCATCTATGAAAGGCTGACTTATTCTGTTTTCAGCAGTTTGCCCAAGGTTAACTGCTCCAATACCATAGTTATGATCAACAACCGTAAACTTTATAGGATCACTCAATTTCTGTTTATTCTGTATATCTGAAAGAATTATCATATCTGAAAGTACTTGAGAAACCTTCTCAGACTTTTTACAATACGCTGCGATCAAACTGTGTAAATTCATACACATTCAATTCCATCATGATTAAGTTCTAAGCAAATAACTCAGCAAATTCATAGACAGATGTATTTATTAACATAGAGTTTATTAACATCATTTTCAAAATTAAATTAAGCGTGGATGCATCAATGAAACTAAAAATTTTTATCCCACCCCTTGCTATGATTTGCCTATTATTGGTCGCAGTACCTACCTCAGCACAAAATTACAGTGCTGCTTGGTCATTCAGTGATCCTTATACTAATACCTTTTCTTGCCAGTTAGACTATTACGACTCAATGTATTACGAAGAAACATATACATTTGTTTTAAGAATAGAAATGACACAGCAAGCCCAAAATGACTATATACGCTTTTTGTTTTGCGATCTCCTCCTCGATAATAATGATTGGCTGTCATTCTCACTCAGTGAGACTGAATTTAACAGTGTAGGTGATACAGAAACTTTTTATCTCGGATTTACACCTCATTCGGGTACTGCCCCCAGTGGTCAACTTTCTGTAAAATTGGTTTATAGAACCTACATTGTCGGCGCGACATATGACGGCTATAGAGTAGAAGATATTGGTCAAGTTACATTTTCGGAAAAACCCGCAGAAACGACGTCGCCCGCAACGGAAGAACCTACAACGTCTCCTCCAAGAGGAATACCCGGTTATCCTATTGAGGGAATCCTCATCGGCTTGGTCTTAGGACTTATCGCAGTATTTTTCATACGTCGAAATAAAAAAGGATAACTCACATAAACTAATACGTTCCTCAATCTCTCTTTTTTTTGAAAAGCCTAGTCGGCTTCTTCTAAAGCAACAGCTCGTATCCACGAGGAATCTAACCCTGCTATTCTGAGAGGAAAGCCTATGAAGAAAAACCTTTGCTTTGTTAACGCTTGAAGGTTATCTAATCCTTCGATTATTGGAATATCATTTCTAAGCAAGAAGTCATGTGTTGCCATGGAACCAGGTGCCTCAACAGAAATAGAGTCATCAATGCCCAGCATTTTTATTCTTTTTTCGTAAAGGTATTCAGCAGCATCAGGGGCTATGTAGGGGCGCTCTTCCATCTTGTAATTCTTAGAAGCAAATAGGAGAACTATATCTCCCTGATTGACTCCTTCTAAGTCATTAGGGCGAATAGACTCATTTGGTTTCTTATGAGTTAGAGCGATTACTAGGGCCTCACCGATGAAGTTTTCTAAAGGTAAAGATGCGATATCTTTTTCTCCTTTAAGGTAATGTGAGGGGCCTTCGACGTGAGTCCCAATATGAGTTTCCGTCTCGACCCAGCACATATATGTATTATCCCCAGCGAAAATGAACTCTCTTAATTCAAGACGCCGTAATTCAGTTCCATGTATGTATGTTCCATCATGATGTTTAATTCCAGGCTGTAATTTCTTTGAAAGGTCAACCAGCCTAACGTTTATTAAGTCAATCATTTCCTACCTCCATATCTCTTGATTTCTTTGCTTTAAGATCTGAGATCCAGATGTTATTAATATGTGTATACATGGCTTTCACAAGATCTATAATGAATTCAGAAAATTGTGGATATATTTGTTCGGTTACAATAACCAGAATGAATATACCGATAACTCCAAGAACTAGACTTAAAGGATAATGTGCAAGCGCGTAAGAAAGAAGACCGCTTTCGATTAGCCATATTTCAAATGCAACTCTAAAAACATTCGTAGCATAAACAAAACCTAT
>JAEORY010000552.1 GCA_016840645.1 Candidatus Borrarchaeota archaeon
ATAACGGTAATTATGCTGCCCAGCCTAATAATCGTATTTTGTGGAATGTTCCTAGTTTCACTGTTAGTTCGGAGTGGCCGGATTATAAAGTGCAAACTTCTTGGTGGAACGTGGAAAACACCGACTGGGTCACGGAAGATACAGACAATCTCTTTTATGGGGTGGATCAAAAGGAATAGAAAATGAGAGAAGAATTATATTTAAGACAGTTAAAAGTATTACACCGCGTTGTCAAAAACGTCCGAAAGAAATATCAAGGAGATTCTAGTAGTGTTGTCAAACCTTTTGTTGAGGATCTCAATCGAATCGCTTTAGAAGTTCATACTTTACAAGAAGATATTCTCAAAAATTTAGATAAATAATGGGGCCCGCCCTATCAAAAGATAGGACGAGCAAACAAAAGTGAAGAAGAGAAAGTCATTTTCTTTTAAAATTATCTATTTGTCAATAAGCTATTTTATAGTATAATCTCCCATAATTAATTAAAAAGAAAGAAGGTAGATTATGTATGTAATCGATATGAAAAAAAAGATGATCGCTAAAATGCGATTACCGGCATTAGCATCTTTTCTTAATTATGCAATGAAATATGAAATTGGTGAATTTCAATTTGCAGCTACGAAACAAGATGCAGGGAATATTTTATTTTGGGAATTAATGTCCAAAGAAAATTCCTACAAGAAAGGAATTAAAAAACACGAACATTTAATAGGAGGAAAAAATGTCTAAGACAAATGAATACTTCCGAATTAAATCGGAGTTGGCTCAAGAGTTTGAAATGGTTGTGAACAATGCAGTCAAATCCATTGAAGCAATAAAAGACCATGCTTTTGCCAAAGAAATTAACATGACGAAAAATGTTAGCATTCAAGACTACGTTAAATTTTGTATTCTGAATGAGGTAAAAGAAATTCATGAAGAGTCTTTATTGGTTGTCGCTAAACTAAATCCCGAATTAGTGGAAGGAGAAATAAATGCCTGATATCCAAAAATATAAATCGGTATCGGTTCCGGCCGATACCTATAAAATACTCGTGCATCTCAGCAAAAGTATTTTTGAAGCGCCATTGACGATTTCGAAAACAATCGAATACCTGGCCAAGAAAGAAGAAAAAAAGAATGGACGGTCTTAAATGTCAGATGAAAAATCTCTTAAAGGTACTTGGGCGGAACTTAAAGCAGCGAGTAAATATACGAAACTTGGCTTTTATGTTTCCAAGCCTTTTGATCCTCACTGTCCTTTTGATCTGGTGGTCACCAACCGTCATACAGGTGAATCTTTTTTAGTCGACGTCAAGACGACGAGCATTCGACAAACGGATACTCATAATTGTAAGAAGGGTGATCGGATTAACCGTGTCTTAAATAAGATGCAGAAACAAATGGGAGTTCGACTCCTCTATATACAATGGGAGATGCCAGATGGAAAAGCTAAAGACGTTCACTTATCCGAAGTCGTTCATCCAAAACAATAACCATGAAACCGGGTATCGTACTTATGATGTCGGTGGTGTTAATGATGCAATATCACTACCTTCTGTTACAACCATACTAGGCAACACCAAAGACAAATCGTTTTTGGATAAATGGAAGAAGAAGGTCGGCTAAGAGCAAGCACGAAAGATTGTTCAAGAAGCGTCGGCTCGCGGTAGTAGTATGCACCACCAAATTGAAGGGTGGATTTCCGGTGAAAACCACGTGGATCTCACTCCGGCGGGTAAACAGGCTGAAAGTATGGCAAAAACCATCATAAAAAACGGTTTAGAGGGCCGTATAGAGGGGTATTACGGTATTGAGGCCCTGATGTACTACCCGAACCTCTATGCGGGCTCTGCGGACCTTATTTGCCAACATGAAGGGGAAGTGACCGTGGTGGATTTTAAGCAAACGAATAAGCCGAAACAAGAAGCGTGGATCGAGGATTACTTTATGCAGTTAGCTGCCTATAGTATGGCCCACGATTTTGTCTACAAAACAGAAATTGACAAAGCCATGATTATGATGTGTTCTGTAGATAATTATTACCAGGAATGGATTATTTCTGGGGCTCAGCTAAGAGATTGGAAACATAAATTCTTAGCACGAGTGGACCAATACTACGGTCAGATTGATCAAGGCTTGTAATGTTAAAATTCTTTTTAGTCGGTTGGGTGTGTCTCGGCACGCCCAACGTGGACTACCAATGTGTACGCATGGGGTCCGAAGTTGTTCATGATAGCTATGAAAGCTGCAATCAATATTTCCAAGAAGTGAGAAAAGATTTTTCTGATGAAAAAATTGAATGGAAATTTACCTGTGTTCAAGCGGGATTATTAGAAGACGTCCTTTAGTCGAAAGATGACAGAGTGAATACTGTTATCAAAATTGACTAGATTTCTATAGATCGTATCCTCATCTACACAAAGTTTACCTTTCCTGTTAATGTCTGTCATCTTTCTGATTGCATTATAGCACAGCTGTTTTAGCAAAGAAACAATTCTTTTCCCTTGACTTTTTGATAAAAAGTCGCCCATGAAAGGAGATAATGAAATGTTTAACTTAACGAAAAGATCCATGGATCACTTCTTAAATTTCTTTAAACCAAAAGAAGATAAAGACGAAAAGATTAAAGAGTTCTGCCAGGCCGAGTATAAGAAGGATTGGTACGCTGCTTATATGACTTTTAAACAAGAAGGTCGCTTCCCGAACTTCATCCGAAGAACCCTGTAATACGGGACAGAAGCGTTTCCCGTGGGTAGGGAGGGAAAATCGTTTTTCCCGACCCCCTAACCCCGGAAATATATTCGGGGTTCAAGTGTTCCGTATCGTGGAACGTGGATCGGGGCTACCGGCCCTATAAGAGTGGATTTAGGCAAATCGATTTTTTTTTTTGAAGTTTAGGGGGTATACCCCCGGTAGTGGTGGTAGAGTGAGAAAACACCTTATTTTTCAATAAGAATAGCTCGATTTTGGTCTACCACGGCCGTGGTAGACGTGGTAGAGTTGTAGATAGTCCAAGTAAAAAAACACTATATTTTTCAACACTTTTAGCTTTCTGCTACTTGGCGCGCGTAGGTTTTTGGATTTTCATTTTGAAATTGGATTTGCCTAAAATCTCCCTTATAGTGAGAGCATGTTTAAGAAATTTCCTTGGAAGAAATACAGGATTGAATGGTTGGACATATCTGGTGAGACGGGTTGGGGTTCTGTGGAGACCACAAAAAAGATGGAACCACAGCTCGCTATATCGGAAGCTTATTTGTTTCATGAGGATGAGGATAAGATTATTACCTTTGCAACCTACTATCACAATGAGGAAGAAGGTTATACCCTGGGGGATAGAAATGTCTTTCCCAAAGGCTGTATCAAGAGTATGAAGCGGATTTAATCGTCACCAAA
>JAEORY010000553.1 GCA_016840645.1 Candidatus Borrarchaeota archaeon
GAAAAAAAGAGGAGGCTATTTCTTCAAGGTTTCAAGGATTTCGTCTGTCAGACTGCCGAAAAGCGGGCCGTTGTTGAGTTGATGGATGTTTATACCTTGATAGAAAAGATTATATTCGATCAGTATAGGCTCATCAAAAGGGTCAATTGCAATGTCCCATGAGACAAGCCTGAATTGTCCGAGACGGCAGTGCGCCTTTTTTACCATTTCCACGGCTTTTTTATACCCAGGAACACTTTTGCCCTTTAACACATATCCATTTGGAAGTACGGAGCTTACTCGTCCGTCTTTGGTAAAGCACAGTTCCCGCATAAAACCACTGCTGTCAACTCCTACTGAATGTCCTCCTATGGTCAGGTTGTCTACCCTTTGTCCCTTCAAGCCAACACGTATTATTGTTGATAATATGTGAACCTCGTCTTTGTGCAGCAGGGACATGACCTTAAGTGTATTGACAGAGTCAGGATTCAGCCTATTTAATTCATCATGCTGCTTTATAGAGGCCTGAACAATGAAATCCTTATGAAACTTTTCAAAAAGTCTCTTGATGGAAGCTGCGGCCTTATTGCCTGAGCCCGTTTCAAGAAACTCAATCTTCCTTCCTCCACCTGTATCTAATGTTGGCTTGAATACAATTTCATTGTCACAGATACATGATTCTACGGCCTCTTCCCTGCTTAGAATCTTAAAATTTTCATCGAAGAACATGCCGTTTATATTCATAACAAACGTATGAGGTCTTTTTATATCTGACATTATGAAGCCGAACATGGACTTATCCCCCAATGGCACACTGAACTCTTCTTTATTGAGTGCAGGTTCAACCTTGCAGTAGTAGAAATCCTCGGGAATATACCTGACATCAGCAATGCCATTTCTGCTTGAATACCACTTGTGCCAGGATGTATCAATCCTGAAACCCTTGCTTTTCCAGTATTTTAAAACATCTGATTTGTAGTCATTTGGCAATGAGTCGGTTTTCCTTAGGAACTTCCTTCTTATCTGTTTCCTGTAGAAACGCTTATAAAACAGATTGCGTGCAAGCCTTATGGTTGTGGTTACTATTACTTTGATTATCTCTTTCATCTAGGCCTCAACTTTTAACAACTCACTAATAAGCATATATTCACTTCACCTTATGATATAATGAGAGCTTACTCAACTCGAGTATTCTACTCACAGTTTAGAATTTAAATAAAATCCAATTGATGCGATTACTTTACTATTTCTTTTCTTGTTTCTCTTCTTTCCATGAATAAATAATAAATGCTGCCAATATGCTTATAATTATCCCGGCAGCGACGGCCATACCGACAACTGTAAGCTTGCTAATCCCAACAGACTTGAATTCACTTGCTTCGGAAATCTTTACTGCAATCAGTTCATCAATACCAGCATCTATTTTAGCTTCAATTAGATTAAGTTCTCTTCTAAGTAATTCCCTATTTATCCCGGAAGATTCAATATTATCATTTAGATCAGCTATTTTAGTTGACAAGTCAATTAACTTAGGCTCAATACTCTCATTTCTAATTCGTAATCTGTCAATTTCATAGTTATAACCTTCAAGCCTTTCATTAAGCACAGAAAGCTGTACCTTGTATTCATTTACCAAGTCAACCAGTATTGCATATGAATCGTTAGGAACTTGTTCAATCATTGTCAGTTCCGCAATTTCCTCTAATGATTCATAGTTTTTTTCAGCCAATGCAGACATTATAAGGGCATCACTTCCAACTGCTTTGACTATGTTTTTAAATTCGTCTGTATTCTGAAGCTGCAGAATTGCTTCTTCCAATCCGGCACCTAGAGAATTAATTTCAATATTAATATCTGAGAGTTGTTTTTTATAACTACTTATTTGTGAAAGGTTCTCATTCAACTCAAGTTGTAACTCATCGAAACTCTCATTGTTTGCTTTTAATTTCTTTAGTTCTTCAATTGAAGTTTCATAAATTTGAGTTTCCTTAGCATATTGTGTGCTGATGAACTTTGCAGCACTCTGATACTGAGTAAGTACTTCATTTGATATATATTCTATGAAATTGTCAGTTACGGCATTTGCACCTCTAACTGCTGTTTTTCCATCTGAATCAGTGAATTTGATATATATGAAGTTGGATTCATCAAAAGTCCCAACGTCTATTTTGTTCCTTAGAACTTCAATTACATTTTTATCTTCCATATCCATTTTCAACTCTGATGCTGTCATATTCATAACTTCATGAATCTTAATCTGTTGGGAAATAGATTCCGCATTAGTCAAATTACTATCTTCAATAAAATTAATAATACCCTCAAGGTCACCTAGATTGCCCGAGGTACTGCTTTTTCTAATTGGGGTTACTTTCAATATCGCCTCGGACTCAAAAGCATTGTCCATTAGTAAAACAGAATACAATATACCGCAGATGGTGAAAACTGCAACTATACTTAAGATAACAAATTTGCTCTTATTAAAGATTTCGGATAATTCAACTAAACTAAATTTTTTCATCCTGATACCCTTCTTTATTAAATTGAAACTGTATATATATCTTTCAACTTCAGTAATATTATATCGTATAAATATTCCTGAAATTCAAATAGTGAAAAATAAATAGCCTAAACTTACTCAATGCTCGAATCACACATTTGCAAAATACGTTCTTAATAATTTCAAACACTTTAGATATTTTATTAGTGTTGAATCGTGTTTTGTGCTGAATAAATGATATTTAAGTCTATTGCTAAAGTTTAGTTTTCTTTTGTCATACTTTTCATTGGCTTCTATAAAGAAACTTGAAGTTCGTATTTGTTCAAAACACATTTTAATTTCAGCATTATCTTCATAGCTTTGAACCAAGTCACCTAATTTTTGCATGCAACTTCTTATATAGGTATTATAAAGTATGGATAGGTTTTCTTTACTGTCCAAACTGTACATCCTCAAATTCTCGAGTAAGTATTTTTTTACAATTGCCACATCGTTGTAATATCTGAGATCAACAGAGTTTGAAACACTTGTAGCCAAAACCCTATAGTAGTATAGTGGTTTGTTCATGAAAACTAATTTTCTAACCTTTTTTAATAATTCTACTGAATATACAAGGTCTTCACCATGTTGAATAGTGTCTGCTATTGAACTGATAACATTTTTTGCTATGCTTTGTCTAACCACTTTGCATACAAGATTATTTAGTCTAGAACTCTCAATAGCTTTCGCTAAAAAAGTGGATAAAACTTTATCCCCCTCCAAAACCAGACCATCTCTAATTATCGATGGTTGCTCAGAACATTTACCTTTGGGAAATACTTTTATATATTTATAAAAAACCATATCAGCTTTATGTATTTCAATACAATCTAAGACTGTTGTCAATAAATCAGGCT
>JAEORY010000554.1 GCA_016840645.1 Candidatus Borrarchaeota archaeon
ATAATTCAACGGCATCTGATAGTAAAAACGCGAACACCCCTCCAAGCATAGCAATCATGGCGCTCAAAAAGTTAAACAAGAGAGCCTTTTTCTTGGTAAATCCTCCATATATGAGAATCCCGAAATCTCCAATTTCTTGCGGTAATTCGTGAAATAGCACGGCAAGCGTGATAACCACGCCAGTTCTTATTCCACTAAGAAATGCTACCATTATGATAACACCATCCAAAAAATTATGAAGACTATCGCCAAATAAGTTGAGTAATGCAAAATTCTTGATTTTTCCATCTCTTTCCAATGCCTCAAGATTGCCATCGGTAATGTTAGAATAACACATTAATTGCTCTTCTTTTTCATGAGCGTGTCCATGAAACCAATAGATAAATCGCTCGATTATAAAGAAAGTGACGAAACCAATTATAATTAAAATAAAAAGCGCGTTCTCAACGATACCCGCACCTTCAGCGTTCAATTCTTCAAGGTGATGAAGGGCTTCGGGAATTAAATCAAACAAGGCAGACGCCAAAATAGTACCAGTGGCAAACGCTAAAAGTATGAAGAGAAGTTTATCGAGAGTGTTTTCCTTTAAAGAAATCATGAACAAGCTAACCAAGCTAGAACTTCCAATAAGGAATATCACTATGAATCCTATTAATGCGTTCATTTTTATCAAGACACCTTATATATCATTTTCTCATGTAAATAACGGTAAAATAAAGTAAGACGAGAATCGATATAAATGTGATCAATGGCGCATTAATAGACCTTTTTTCAAGAGAAAATTATTAATAATGAAACTATCCTAGACTATAATGGTGAGGTTATAAAACGAGCAACATATCGAAAGAAATATTAGACAAGGTTCCGAAAGAGTGCGAAGAATGTCATGGCACTCGGATCGAATACTGGGATGACATAGGGGATGATCACGTGTTTCGGTGCATCGATTGCGGGATGTATTATCCCATTCCATCGAAAACTGAGAAAATTCTTGAATATCCCCAGCATTAAATATATATTTGAATTCGAA
Source organism: Candidatus Borrarchaeota archaeon (assembly GCA_016840645.1). Next base: position 1,031 of record JAEORY010000554.1, read on the forward strand.
CAATTATTTATTTGAAAAAATATGACTGAATTAGACTTAGAACATTCATTAGGAAAAGAAGTAACATTACATGGCACGGCGAGGGACGCAAAAGGGGGCGCAGTGTTATTAACTGACGATAATATCCCGATTTACATCAAGGGACTTAGCACATGGACTTCAGGAATAGAAGGATCACGGGTAATGGCAAGTGGAGTACTCAAGAAGGAAAAATATATTCCTGATCCGACGATGGGGGATGATGGTGGGATAAGTCAAGGAGCAATCGGGATGCAGTATGTATTAACAAGATTAGAAGAGGAATAATTGATAATGGTTCGTTCTTAGGATGAGATATTGAGTGTTTACATCTTATTTAATATTCTATAGGAAATTATAGAAAAGAAAAAAAATGAATTTAGAGCGTTATTTCCTATTCGTAATAGGAGTTTTTCTTTTTTCCAATGTTCTACTATATAGATAAAAATCCTTTAACTAACGCCCAAATTGTTATACTTATCTAATTCTTTTTGTAAATCACCAATTACCACTGGGTCGAGACTGGCTAAAGCGACATTTACGGCATCAATGACTTCTGCTAACGAAAGTGGATAATTTATCTCAGGATGTGCAGTGCTAATTACTGCTGCCACGGCAGCACGTAATAAGTTTTTTGCCTTACCTATGATACCCTTACCGCCTCCATATTTCAGCGCGGTTAATAGCGTGTCAACTGCGAGACTCTCTAATTCTCCTGGGGGAAAGTCAAACACATCGTCAAGTATTTGTCCTGGAGAATATCCTACCCATTCGTCTGTATGTCTCTTCCAATAACCAGGCGTGTGTCCTTCAAATTCTCCAGTGGGTTCTTCGTAGATTCCTGCGTCCCAAGTTAAATCAACTTCTCCCGCAGCCAGGTTCGTGACTGCCGCTAGGCCTGTCAACAGATCTGCATCACTATCAATTGCATCGTCAGTCCCTTGATCTTGAGGACTAAATAAATATCCTTCTGGTAAGACAAATCCTACCTGATAATCTCCAGGGATCAGGTCAGTAAATAGATAATTGCCATTGCCATCTGTAACCATTGATGCAAGAGGGGTTCCGATTCCATCATATAAATGGACGGTAACACCTGCGACTCCTGCTTCTCCTTCGTCTTGAATGCCATCAACATCTAGGTCGTACCAGACAAGATCACCAATCGCTGCTAGTTCTATAACAGGTTCTTCGTACATTCCCGCGTCCCAATCACATAGAAAGTTGCAAAAGAGAGCAGTTATCAGGGTAGTTTTACCAGTCAATGGATCTGCATCACTATCAACGCTATCGTCACTTCCTTGATCTTGAGGGCTAAACTCGTATCCTTCTGGTAATATGAACTCAATATAGTAATTATTACCAGGATCCAGATCTTGAAAGACATAAAATCCAGCACTATCAGTATCCATAAAATCCCATAGATATTCTATACTATTGTGAACCCAGTAAAGGTTTACTCTCACGCCAGGAATCCCTGATTCTCCCACATCTTGAATGCCATCTGCGTCTAAATCGTTCCAGACAAAATCGCCAATAGCAGGAGTTGAAACATAGGGAGGCTCGGTCGCAACTGAATTAGTAGCAATGGATAAAATCCCAAGCATTAACAAAATAGTCATTGCACAAATTCTAAGTATATTATTTCTCTTCATATATTTGAATACCTCACAATTGGATTTCAATTGTTATTGAAACATTAATCTCACTTTCTTTTTAAATTTTTACTTTTTTGTACGAACAAGCCAAAAAATAGCAAGAAATGCTCAAAATTAACCATTAAATATTTAATTTTTTCATATAAGATGGTTTATATCTGCATAGGAAAATTTGATCTTATTTTTCCCATGTTAATGTATTTTAGGCGGTTCAGGGGGATCTCCTAACATTTCTAGCATTAATTGCTGGAAGTTATCGAAATGTCCTGGAAGCGTTTTCTGAACGTAGAATGGCTCTGCTGCTTTTAATTTAACCTTTTTCCCGATCTTTTTTGCCATGAACCGCATGAGAAACTCCGCATGTTTAAAAAGTTCATTGAGATCTTCTGGAGACACGTTGGCAGGATCTATGTCGGGGGCGAATAAATCAGCCAAGAGAGTAACCGTGGCTTCGAACTTCATTGCAGAATCGATCTTTTTTTCGAGCGTTGAAGAAATATCGACGTACACATTTGGAGGGTGTCCTAACAATCCTGTTAACCACACTTCAGAACACGCGTGCGGCTCCACGCCATCTTTTAGTTGTTCGGGGTATAACAAGGGAAAGGCGGCAAAAGCTGCTGCCTCTGACGCCATTCGTGCGACTATGACGTGGTCTGGATGAA
>JAEORY010000555.1 GCA_016840645.1 Candidatus Borrarchaeota archaeon
TAGGATTTACTATAGGATCCTATGAAGAGACGTTCTGGCATGTCGTATGGGCGGTCATCGATATGTACGTGGGCTGTGTAGACTCCAATCCCACGCATATTCCCCGCATAAACTGCGGCAATAAAGTCGAATCTACTAACGCTGTCGCTGATAGCACAATCTGCGGCCCGTCCGTATAGATGTTGAGAGTTTCTGGCGCTATTTGGTAACGAGTCATTGTATCGCTCGCAGCGATAGCCTCCCCCTTTGGATATACGGATAGGCTTTCCATAAAAGTCTCTAATACGTTGCAGCTTTCGAATAAACTCTGAGTCCATTTTAGCCTCACCGCAACACGGGCAAGCAAATTCGTAGGCATAAAAGTTCTTACTGAGTTGTTTTCGGGAGTTTACCACCGTGACGCCTTTTTAAGTCTGTGAGTTTTTTATCAGTAAATTCTCTCACAACTTGAGCGATTTTAACACCACGGCGGATGGCTTCTTTACGAAAATATTTGTCAGCTTCCTTAGAGAAGCGAATCATTGTTGGGGCAGCTATTTCTACGTCTAGTCTTGGCATTTCATTTCCTATATTTGGTTAGTTCCTTCAACGCCACGATTTTCGCGGTCTTTTTTTCTCTTATCAAGCCACATAAGGGCCTCGTCTAGTTTGGTTATAGCGACTGAATTTTCTCTGCAAGGAAAATTGTTGTTTAAGCCCGTAAGGATTGTTTTGGCAGCGTCAATAATAGTATCAACCTGACATCCATTGACGCCATTGTCTTTGATCGGCCCATTCTGGATAGTAAATGAAAGAGAGTTTTTATCATGACGAACATAAATAAAATTATGGGGCCGGATATCTTTTTCAAACCACTTCCAGTCCATTGCCCCAGACTCGTTAAATTTTTCCGGATATTTCTCGCGTAATTCATCCATAACAACTACGTCGAATCCATCAATTTTTGTGAATCCTTTTAATGTTTCTAAAGCCATATTTTCCTCCTTTTTGTTTCCAGGTTGATAACAAGATATTCGCAACGTATCAACAGTTTATCCCCATAAATGATGATTGACTGAAAATTAGGTAGGTGAGAAGGTAGGGAAACTCAATCGAAAAACAAAGACCCCAGGCCGAGCAAAGAAACCTAGGGTCAATGAAATGCTTGTATATACCCTAAACGTAACGGATGGCGTTAAAGGGGTCAAGGAGTAAAGATGGCAAGATTCAATAAAGGCTGGTTCGCAGTATCCCGCAAGATAACCAATAATGATCCCCAAAATAATGACTTCCACGGTGACTTTGTTCTCAAAGGATTATGGGTAACTCTCATAGGCTGGGCAAACGTGAAAGATGGCAAGACCAAGGTTCGCGGTAAGTTAGTACCCGTCAAACGAGGCGAGGTGATTACTTCCTACGCAGAATTAGCAAGGGCAGGGGGGGTGGGTATCAAGGTGGCACGTAACCGCGTTAGTTATTTAGAAAAAACGGGCAGATTGGGCAGGATAAAGGGCACGAGAGGATTACACCTAAGAGTCGAGAAATACGACGATTATCAGAAGCCATACGAAGAGCGGGGCAGCACAAAGGGCATCAAAGGGGCACGAGAGGGGCACGAAGAGGGCATCAAAGGGGCACCAAGTGGGCAACGTATTAGACAAGAATACAATAACAACCAAGAGACAAGGAAACCCTCTAACAATGGGGAGGTAGATGTTCAAAATATAAGCAGTGATGATTATCAACTAGCAGACCGCTGGTTTCTCGAACACACCCTAAAAATAAAACCATGGATTGCCGAACAGACACCAAACCACCAAGACACAATTACGGAGTTCGCAACAGCCATTGCTGAGTGCAGGTCCGAAATGAATATTACTCAGGATGGCATGCGAGAGATTTTCGAATACATCGCCAAAGACAAATTCTGGCAAGAGCACACAACCCACCCGAAATCGCTATTGACCAAAAATTCTGAAGGGACTAGGAAAATAGAAACCATTTTGGTTAGGCTCTCACGTGGAGCTAGAAAATATAAAGCCGCAGCGGATTGGGCCGCCACGGCGTCAGACGAAGCACCATTTTAACTTGGAGGTCAATGATGCTCGACAAATCCTGGTTTACCAAATCTCTCGTTTTCCTGTCAAAGACATTAAAGCACGCACCAAACTTTGAAGATCCAGAAACGCTCGAAGCCTGGTGGGTATCTCTGAGCCAATACAGCCAAGAAGATTTGTCTAAGGCATTTCGACTGATCAACGAACGAGACAGAGAGTTTCCAGCTCCAGCTCGCGTTCGAGAAGCTGTGATTGAAGCTAAGACTAGCGGGGAGTCAGGCGGAAAATTCTCGGAATTACTTACACTTATAAATAAATACGGTTCTCATACGTGTCCGCAAATGGAGCCTATGACTCAGGAGGTAGTCAGGCGAATGGGTGGTTGGGGGGCTGTGTGTTGTTGGACCGATGATGAACTTCAATGGCGCAAGAAGGAGTTCGATAACCTCTATCGGGACATAATGAGTAACGATGACGCTTACAGAAATGCCCTTTTAATCGCCGAAGAGCCTAAGTCGGTAGCCGAGCTACCTGGAGATGTAAAAGAAGCTCTCAGAATGGCTGTAAATAGCTCTAAGCAGAAAAACAAAGGGAAACAGACAATAGAATCACTGTTAGATGAGTTAAAACAATAAGTTATAAAAATTAGTCATTGATTTCCAGAGATCGATGACCTTGACATCAGGAGAAAGTTATGACTTGGGAAGAGCTTTATCGAGATATCTTGGTGGCCATAGCCTCGAATATGGATACAAAATTAGACTGGGAATATGATGGAATTGCGAATAGGGCAGCAGATTTAACTAACGCGGCATGGGAACATCTTTACGACGAGGGAGAGGAAGATGAAACATAAGCTAACGGTAATAGGATGCGTTGGAATGAAACGAGCCTATCTCGATATTACAGAAGAGGAAGCTATTAGACGGTATAAAGAATGTGATGACTACATTGATGAATACGAAGAGTACATTGAAACATTTGAATTTGACGATGAATTTTCAGTCTATGAAGCTTGGAGATAAACAATGCCAACTAATTATCAGCACGAAATCAAAGCAGCAATAGATAAAGCAAAGCAACACGTGAAAATGGGAAGGCCGAAAGATAAAGTGCTTATAGAAGCACTTAAGAAGTTAGAATCTTTTCCGATATCCGAAACGGATAGACAAAATGCAAAGACTACATTAGAAACAGCGCTGGGGATTTCATAGGAGTTTCAACATAGAGATGAATAAAACTACGCTACATTGGCCAAAGATCGACCAATTTAAAAGCTCTAATAAAAGCGTTTCAAAGTTCGTTTTCACTAAAG
>JAEORY010000556.1 GCA_016840645.1 Candidatus Borrarchaeota archaeon
TTTTTAAATTTATATACAGCAGAAGTCATTAAAGACACAGCAAGTTATCATCATTTCTTTGTGGAAACAGAAGATAACAGCAATAATGAGATTAAATTAGAGCTTCATTCATCTTTTTAGGAGAATAAAATGGCAAAGCCCATTTTGATGTTGATGGGGTTGAAGGTCAAGGATGTGAAGCTTTAACCCAAGCATTTATTGATGCTCTAGGTGGAGATATTGAAGATGTTCAGCGTAAACCAGAGTATTATGTTGAACTTGATCACATGGAACAACATCTCTATGAAGAATAATTTACAGAATCTTCAATCTATCTTTAATAATTTGAACATTAACACCTTTATTCTGCCTCATGGTAAATGTCAGATAGTAGTAGATTGTACTATTTTTGTTTTAAAACATATCTGTGCCGAATATGAAATTTGTTATCAACCTACCGGACAAAAAGACTATCTCACACTTGCCGGTTCACCCATCTCCATACGAGCACTTAGGTCATCGAATTTGTGTTCTATCGGAGAAGAATTACTCTATCTTATCAGAACCAAAAAAGCCGCCAATTGGCTCAACGATCTTAGAGAATCTAATCTCCTCGTCAAATACTTTCCAGTATTTGCAGAAGGATTGGACGTGGAAGGCGGGAAATATCACGCAGAGACAGTATATCAACATATCACCGACTGTTTTGAGATATGTATGCAAAGAGATTACTCCATCGAACTTTGTCTCGCCGGATTACTCCATGATGTTGGAAAACCCAGAGTGCATAAAGTGGATCAACTCTCCGATGGAACAGTTAAACACACATTCCATCGTCACGAAGTTGTTGGAGCTGAGCTCGCCTATAATTTCTGTAGAACATATGGAATTAATGAGATATCGGCTCAGCGAATTCGGAAATTGGTCAGATACCATATGTTCATGTTCCCAGAAGATGTCTCCGACCGAACACTCAAGCGCTGGTTGGTGGAAATGGGTCCAGATATGTGGAGAGAACTTTTCGATCTACGCATCGCTGATAGAAAAAGCAACAGGCTGCTCCGTGATAGGCCTGCCGTTACTAGACACCTTATCAATCTCAAAAAGAGAATCCATAAATTGCTTAAAACTCAAAAATGTTTTAAAAATCAACTCCGGTTGTGTGAGAGTCAACCAGACAATCTATTTCCCAGAATGACACAGGATGAACTTAATGGAGCTTATTTACAATTATTGCATATTGTTAATAAAGATCCCAATAAGAACAATCCAAGATGGTTAAAAGATTACATACAGAGAGTATATCATCATGGATCAAACAATACTGAAATCTAAATGTAAACACTGCAAGACTTCTATTGAACGGAACGTTAAAACTTACGAGCCAGAGCTATTTAGTGCAAAGGGAAGTAAGTCAATTCTGAGTCAGTTTTGGTGTCCTAAATGCGGCGAAGTAAACGCTATTCGCTATGAATTTTATCGAGATAAACAAAAAAATATTTGTGCTAGGGTCATTAAAACCTTAGAACCTGTACCTTTTCATGTACCCAAAAATGTCAGTCGCAATATCACAGTACGTCCTAAAGCTGGTAAAGGTAAACGTCGAGGATGACAATTCTCAAAAAATCGTTAAACTAGTATAAGGAAAAGGAGATGAGGTTTTCAGGTGGCTATTTCTATTTGGGAGAAATTAGGACGTCTTATTTTAGAAAGTATGAAAGGAAAATCAAAGCAAATGACTAGTAAATTCAAGGATTTACAATTTGATCTTGATGATATTTCTGGTGATGTTGAGAAAACATCTAATGAAGAGCAAATCAAGCAAGTACCAGTCACCTTGAAAACAACTGAAGTTAAACCTTCCAAGGTGCCAACTTTAGCAGAATCAGACTTTGAGCTTCAAACAGGCCAAATTAAACCTATGCAAGATTATGCTGATGACGATTATGATGCTGTTTTAGAGCGTCTTAGTAAACATACAGATAAAACTTGGATTTGTTTTATTGAAAATCGTAAGCTAGAATACAGAGATATTAATTATTGCACAGCAGAAGAATTTGCTAAGTGGGTAGAATGGATCTATCCTCCAGCAAAGGACAAAATGAGACAAGATTTGCACTATTATGAAAAAGCAGAAGCTCGACGTAGTGCATTTATTAATGTAACTTCCTTTTTAAGTCGCCTTCCGGGTATTATCCAATCTTTTAATGAGAAGATTACACCCAAAAAGTCAGAAGACACAGAAAAGAAGGAATAGGGGAAGAAAAAGTTAGTTAGATAGACTGGCTTATCCTATTAGAGGTGTGCTAAGACTATCATTTCATATTAACAGGCCATAGAAATATGGCGGGAATCAGGAGGAAGAAATGAGTAGTATTTTTAGTGAAGTAGAAGTTCGCCCATTGCAGAGGCCAGCTGGTAATCTGAAAGCCAATGGTAGTGTTCTCATCGGTAACGTTGTAAAAGTTAATTTTACAGTTAGTGATGGACGTAATGGCCTTTGGGTAAAGCTGCCTCAACGTTCGTATCAGACGAAAGACAAGGATACTCAAGAGCAAGTAACTCGTTGGGTGCGCGAAGTTAAGATCACTGATGAGAATCTTGAAAAAGAATTGTCACAGCTGGTATTGGCTGAGTACACCAAGGCTACTTCTCAATCAGAAGCCGGTGAAAGTTCACAGCAAACACGTAAACCTAACTTCTAAAGTAGAGAAAAACAATGGATCTCCTTCAACCTAAGAGAATTAAAAAGCAATTACTGGACTATTATATTGTACAGGAAGGTATTCTGCATGAAAGACCACGCGGATACGCTCGTAAAGTTTGCAGTAAAATGAAATCTTTACATAAAGTCAATATTTGTCCTAAAACTGTTTATTCTCGTGTTAAGGGCGTAATCCAAGGAGATCGACTAGTGCCTCTTGCTGATGTCGATGGAAATCCTTCTCATCGAGAAGGCAAAGATCGAAATTATGCTGGTTTTGAGGCCATTTTAGACATTGTGTTACCAAATCTCGAAGATCGAGATTATCTCGGACTTCCGGCTAATCAAGTAGATTCAGCTCTTGGATATGCCGGTGGCAATATAGTGATTTGCGAGAGAGATGAAAATCGCTCACAAGAATTGCGTCAAATTGCGAAATTTCTTTATAAATGTCGTAAACGTGCAATTTTAATACTCAATTCTAATATTTGGGATTATATGAATCAGACAAAAAGCATGTTTAATGTTTTTGATTTTGATTTGATGTGTGTAATTCCATATTATAGTTGGACATGGGCCAAGTCGCTTTATCGAGCAGCTAAACCAGGTCCAAATGTAGTCAACTTAACAACAACGTGTGGTAGGATAATCACTGAAGAGGAATAC
>JAEORY010000026.1 GCA_016840645.1 Candidatus Borrarchaeota archaeon
AAGGATGCGAAGAGCAGTAGTAAAGAAGGTTAGGTTGATAAGTATTTTCGAAGGCATTAGACCATCTGACGTATTGATTGGAAACGCAGTTAAAACTCGGATCGAGTAACACCTCTTCAGCTATGAAAAACGGGCGAGACGTGTCGTGACTCTCAATACCGAAGGAGCGTCCATATTTGGCGTAGTATTCATTGTTTAGTTGATGGTGTTAAAACAATATTTTGCTGACTCGAAAGCAACTTTTTGTTGCCACTTTACAACTTGTATCGGTTCCTAGCGGAACATCATGAGGTAAAGTTGACGAACAGGAAGAAATCTTCAAGGTGGTGAGCGATGCAAAATCGACAGAAGCGACAACGTTAAGTTGTTTTCGAGAGAAGTGGCAGTAAAAAGTCGTTTTTTCAAGAAGCGACTTAATGAGGGATAAAAATAAGTTGTAGAAAACTCAGCTCTGCTTTGCTTTCAGGATCGAAAAGTGGTAATAAAAGTCGGTTTAACAATTTTAATAATTTTTATAGTCTTTGGAAAATATACCGATTACAAGACGGAATGTTCCTCGCATCACGCGGAGAACACGTTCTTGTGCATGAGACTGAACCCGAGAGGTCTGACGCCTTCTACGACGGGAATGGATGACAGGTATGAGGACGAGAACATCATAAAAATATTTTCTTTATCATCCACGGAATCGCACATTATCTCATTGGGCGTCAAATAGAGTAGCTAAGCAACGCTGCTCTTTCAAAATTCTTTTTTGCACTTTTACTTTAATGGGAACCTTTTTTTGACTCGTTTAATGCCGTTTTTTTCTAAATTATTGTGCGGAAGAATTTTCTACAATAGCGGAAGGATTTTCCACATTTTATATATAAAATTATGAGAGATTTCAATCAATAAAAGAACAATACAGGATTTGCTCAAATGTCACCTAGATATATATGTCCAATTTGTCTGATGGAAGAAGATAGACATCACAAATTAATTGAAAATGAAAATGCACGTGAAAAAAATCTTCTTGCTGTGAAACGAATCCCAATTCTCGTAAAGCGTGATGAATCTACTCAAATACGGTTTATTCTTACAACGATTCATGAAAACTGTTATGAATCCTACATGTCTCCACTTTCGCAAAGTGGTCTAAAAAATGGGGTAGTTAGAATTAAAAAAATAGTCGATGTGTTTAAGTGACCTGGAATGGTCATAATCGACTATAACTAATTTTATATACTTGTTTATTATTGATTATTACTCGTTCACAGTACGTTCTACTTTGTTTTTAATGATTAATGTCTACTATGGTTTTAGAGAATGAACTATCCTCTCTTAAGGACAGACTTATAACTGTCTTAGAATCAGTTTCCCTCAAAAACAAGGGAGTATCAGTGCTTATTTTTCAAGAAATTCAAGTGTTAAGCTTTGTCGGGATAACTTTGTATAAGGACTATAAATGATGTTTTCTAAGAATGAGAGCATTTTGTTCTTTTCTTCTTGTAAATTTCCGCTAAATTGACTATAATTTGAAATATGATCATTAAATATTTCGCTAGTTACTGTCAAGTTTTTTAATATCAAAAATTGTTCTTTCAGAAACTCATGAGGTTCTAACTCTTCAAAGATGCCTGATAGCATATCGAGATAGAGTGGTGAATTAGGCAAAATATGTAACGTCCTGAAGCGGATCATTTGGGGGTTGATCAAGTTTAAAATACGCGTGGTTTCAATAACGTGCTCTTCAGAGAATTTTTTGCCTCCAAGACCTAGAATCACATTAACAGAGAGTGTGAATCCCACATGCATAACTTTCTTGCTTGCTCTTATTATTTCCTCGGGAGTTATTCCTTTCCTACACTTTTTGAGAAGTGAAGCGCTACCTGTCTCTATTCCCATATAGATTGTTTTTAATCCATTATCATGCAATTTTTTCAGTTCATCATTCTTTTTCCCTAATATATCTGAGGCTCTAGCGTAACTGCTTATGTATTGAGGATGAGGGAAGTTTTGATTAATGAATTGAAGCACTTCACACAATAATGTTGTTTCGGAGCAGATAGCACTACTACCACCTAAAAAGAAGTTAGTAGCAAAACTTAATGATGATTTCATTCGTTTTAAATCGTTAAAAATATCTGTTCGAGAGCGTTTTCTAAAAAATTGTGCTCTTTGATCTTTATACAGCCAACAAAACGTACAAAAATTCCAAGGACATCCTTCAATAATCTCAATTGATGCACTATAAGCTTCGCATGGAGGACGAACAACAGTGCCTTGAGATATAACTACAATCTAACCCTCCGGATTCCATATTTAAGTTCAGTACGCAGCGCCCCTGCCTTTAACTCTCAATTCATCTCCAGCAAGTTGCCATATCTCACCCTCGACATCCCAAGATGTCCCAATATCCTTGATTTTAATTTCTTTATCTAACACAAGGTATATCTTATCCTCATGCTTCTGAACGATTATAATGTGTTCTCGTAATTTTTCTGGAAGTGAATCGTACCATTTGAATAACCTTTCGTCTCTGTCTCTATTCCACTGAACAATAACGTCTTTGTATAAAGTGAATCCATAGCGATACTGATCTGCCTCCTCTTTATTTGGAAAATTATCTGGATATCGAATATTTCCCTTTGGATGATCTATTTTAATAGATACAGATGACATTCTTTAATCTCCCCTTTGTTTAACAGATCAATTAAGTATTTGAAATCGTCTTTTTTCATTCAAGTATTTGAAATAATTGTAGACTATCTTCATTGAATAAGTATGAGTTCTTTTGAAAAATTTAACTTATGCGGCGGAAAGCCCCCTATTGACAGTGTGGAATAGTTCAAATACAAAGAGAAGGTGATGAATACAGCACTAAATTGATTAGATAAATGACAAAGACAAAGCATCATGTTTACAAGCGTTGACACACTCAAGACACAAAATACAGTTATCATCGCGGATCTTTTCTAATTCTTCACCATGCCCTGTATCCAGTAAACGAACACCCATTGGACATACCTTCATACAATCATCGCATTCTCCTTTCGGGCATCGAATTGGATTTCTTTTAAGCGTTAAGAGACCATATTTTCCACAATATCCTAATATTCCACCTAGCGGACAGAAGTATCTGCACCATGCCCTTGGCACATATATTGAAACCAAAACAATGATTGCAAGGACTGCGACACGAATCCAGAGAAGAACCGGCCAACCACCCAATTGATAAAGTTTTTCATAAGTAGGAGGAAGGAAAATTAAGATATTTGCAAAGAAGTGCGGCAAAAAACTAAATAGCGTAGCAGCTGGATCAAGCGGCGCAAAAGAATTATTCGCAAAAGGACCAAAAGCCTCTACTATCCCTGTGCTACTTCTTTGAAGTCGTCTGATTCCAACAATAGCAGATATCAAAATTGTAGCAATTATAATATAAAGCCTTATTTGTCTCAAGGAGTTATCATTTTGCCGAGTTATCGGTTTAACATGCTTTTTAGGTCGAATATATGAAAGAAGGTCTTCAACAAATCCAAAAGGACACGCCCAAGCACAGGGTGTGCGACCTAAGAATACAGCCGTAAGTAAAATAATTCCTATTGCGAGTAAAGGAAAAATACCAAATGCAAGTGACGTCAAGAGGATGTCATAGGCCCCGGCAACCGTTGTATAAGGCGCTCCCGTTGGTTGTACAAAAGGAACGATTATTGCTACAAAAGCCAAATCAAAAATGACTCCAAATACTATAAGGAAGACACACAGTTGAATTATTGATCGAAATAATCTCATTTTGTTTCTAATAAGCCATGGGTGCATTAAAGTCGCGTCCTTTTAATGATTTTTTCGAAGTTCAAGAATAATCTATTTGAACTGAAATTGCTATACAAATGAGAGATATCACAGAGTTTAGTTTAGTAAAAACTCAATACGATACCATTCTTCTATTAGCAATCCAGTTTTTCATGCTTTGAAAGGCAGTATATCGTAAAACCTTAAAAAAGATGTCGATCAAATCCAGAATCTAAAGACTATGTTATGCAAAAAGAGGTTTAATCCACCTATTAAACAATTGCTTTTTATATGGATGGAAAAGAGAGGAATTGTATTTCACTTTTACATCATTATATCTTCCTATATGAAGTAGTTGATATAATACTCAACTGCTTTATACTTACTGTTCTTAATAATTTTATTGATTTTATAGTGTACTTGTTGAATTGGCAGTTTTTTGAGATTACGGTTTTCCAATTCACACTTTTTATATTCTAGAATCCCAAGTAAGAGAACATCTTTGGCAATACCTTCGTGATAAGGGCTGTTACCACCTATTTTAACGCCTTTGATAAACCCTCCGAGTTTTAAAAATTGCAATCATGAGCCTAGAGCTGAAGTGCAAAGCCCTTGGATTCTTGACCATTTACTTTTTGAACGGGTCATAGTAAAGTTTATGTGGAGTAGTCGTGCTAAATGTTGTAGTTGTTTAGCTAAATCTGGATGAGCACATGCGAGCTCTAAACGAGGATAAGCGAGTCCATTCATACTATGTACAGTGACACTTCCCTCGGTAGACATCCAAAATCGCAAGGCAATCTTCTGCTCATTTTCAGAAGCAGTCATTAGATAGTCAATATGTGGTTGTACTTCCTTTAAATATTCCGCAACGGTTTGTTCATGTGCTGGCCCTGTTTTTGTATTCCCTGCAAAGTTCATCAATTCGTTTGCGATTTTGTTTGTTGATTTACTTTCATATCTGGTATAATAAGTACCCGCAGTTTCAAATTTGAAGTAAGATATTGGTAATACATTGTATTCGTAGTACATTGCATCTACAAATAAGTCATGTAAGATTTTTTTTTGCCACAGAATCTGATCCTATAGTACTTTCCAACTTGATCCATGCTGCCATCGCTCTGGAGACATGGACAAATAACGGCGTGTTTCAGATCAATGCTATTGTTATACCACTGTTTGCCATCTCTAGTAAGTGGAGGGCATATTTTAGGAACTTTGCTATATTGGAAGAATGTTGTAAGAAAGTTGTATAATTCTCTACATGTTATCGCTTTGTGATTGTTAGATGTTATCGGGTTTACATTTAACTGCTCTTTTATTTTAGAAATAGTTTACTCAGGACAATGTTTAAGTAACGTTATTCGTGCATAGTCATACTCATTTTGAGGATTGAAGTATTTTATAATACTACGAATTCTACAAAATCTTACTGGTATATTGTGTTTAGTGCTGAATTTTCCTTGATCAATTAGCGAGTAAATAGTATTTCTTGAGAAACCACCTGCTTCGGTGATTCTAACTAATTGATGTAAGGGCATTCTATACTGATTATTTTCCCAGTGAGACACTTTCCAAGGTTTGCCATGTAAAATTTTCGCTATGTCATTTTGGCTGAAGCTGTTGTTATTCCTTAAATCCTTAAGGAATTGTCCTGCTCCCGAAACATATATACCAGGAACTTTTATTAGGTCAATGTAGCCCCGTTCGGTAAAGACATCATCTTTTAGTTCTACATAGTATTTATAGACGGAGTTTTCACGTTGTAATTCTCTAAAAGTAATAGGTTCAGAGCATTCGACATTTTCAGAATTATTATATTTGTCTATAGAGGATATAGAGTTTATATGAGTGTGCGTACAAGGTAGATCTGCAAGTTCGGTCATTTTATCATCCATAATTCACCATATGCGAGCATTTTTCATTAAAATTCACAGAGAGAGCGATAAAAGTAAACAATAAACTATTTTCAAGGAATCAGGATAAAAACGTAATTTCGATTCTCTTACATTACGAGACTAGAAAAGGAACTGTGAATAATCTTGCAGAATGAAATTGGAAAACAATACACAAATAAAGGAATGGCAAAAAGAATTTGTTTCTTGTTAGAGGAACTAATTTACAGAAAAGAAAGGTTATAAAAAAACATGATGCACATCTAAAGCACACTATTTCATAAATAGACCACTTACACTTATTTAGTCTTCTCAATTAACTTGAAAACGCAAAATCTGAGATTCAATTCGGAATTTGAGTTAAATGAGCGCTTAAACAACCTTAATTAACTTTGGGAAACACCAAACATGTCTTTAGATCTTAAAGCAATATCAAATACGCCTTTTTACATCCCTGACTACCATCAGAATATTTCTATGGTAGTCCCTTCAGCTTTTAAATGTTTAGATCAAGATCTTGGAAGACGTTCACTTTTTGATCTACCACAGACAAAACGAGTTTTGGAAGCTAACGAATGTATGGGTGCTGAAACTGCTGTCGTCATTTTAGTGGACACCTTAGGCTTTACAAAACTACAAGAGATGTCAAACTGGCTTTTTTCTATTGTTAAAAGTCATGGCTTTCAATTATCTTCAACGTGTCCCACGATAACATCCACATGCTTAATGAGTGCTCATACTGGGCTAACTCCCTGCGAACATGGAATCGTTGGGCACAAAATATACATTCCTGAGTACGATAACATAATAGATTTTCTTAAGATGAGTCCAATTGACTTTAAAACGCGAGATAGCTTAATGAGAAGCGGAATTAACTTTCGAAAACTCGCTTGGAATCCTTCTCTTTATGATTTGATGAATCGTGATTTAGTTGCGCATGTAGGTTTAATCCATCACAGAATTCTCGGCACAGGACTATCTAACTTGCTTGTGGATCCCAAAATACGGACTGACATTGGCTATGCAAACATGATTGACTTATTCGCAAAAGCAAAGAAGATAATAAAGAATAAGAATAAGAAAAAGATACAGCAGCCTAAAATGCTCCTTAACATTTACATTGGATATTTGGATGAACTCTCTCATCTCTACGGACCGAATAGTCAAGAATATCTTGCAGGTTTTCATTATTTCGAAATCAGACTTCGTGAATTTATTAAAGCTTTAGAAAAAAATGGCTTGAGTGAAAAGACTACTCTTTTTCTCTTTTCTGATCATGGTCAAGTTCCAATAGATAGAATACTTGCTTTTACGAAGGATGACATCGAACAGTTAGGCAAATATATTTCTTTTAGACCTGGAAGGAGTGGACGTGCGATCCATTTTTACATAAAATCAGAGTTTTTAGACGAGGCTAAAAACTTCCTTTCTAACTTCATTGGAGATAAAGGCGTTGTATATAATTTTTCAGATGTGATAGACTTTCTTGGATGTCCCGCATCTAATAATCACACCATAAAAAGATTACAAGAACGATTTGGGGATCTAATAGTCTTCTTAAAAACTGGCTATCATCTAGACCTTCCAAAACCAACTAAAGAGAAAAAAATGGATTGGATTGATAGACTAATGAGTCCCACAGTCAAGTTCGGTTCACACGGATCTCTAACGCTTGATGAATTAATTGTACCTTGTCTAGCATCAAATGTATCTAAGATCGCCCAACAAATTTGAAAATACTATCTTTCTTTTGCCAAGATGGATTTTGCAACGTCACCCATCAGAGAAAACATAGCTCCAGCAGCTTTCATATACTCGATAAGACGCTCCAACAATCGAATTCTATAAGCATGACCGCTACATGAGGGGTGGAGTGTAAGGTTAAAAACTCGGTAACCCTCTGGGATGTCTTCCATTTCTATTAGGGCATCAAACTGAGCTTTCCATATTTCAAAAACTGATGAAGGTGATGTTTGTTTCATTTCGAACAAAGGCCAGTCATCGAGAAACCATTCTACAGGGAATTCAACTAACTTTCCGGCAATGTCTGAAAACTGTAAAACATAAGGTCGATCATCTGCCATCAGACTCGAATCATAAATATAGCCCATTTCCGTGATCAACTGAAGTGTATTATGAGCCAGTCTCCAGTATGGGGCTCTAAATCCTTTTACTGAACCTGCACCTACAATTTTTTCCAGAGCCTTGTGAGTCTTTTGAAGTGCATCTTTTTGCTCATAGACTGAGAGGGTATCAAAATTCTCATGTAGATAGCCATGTGCTGCAATTTCGTGATCGTGTGAAACGATTTCGCTCATAGTTTCTGGATATTGTTCTGCTGTCCATCCGCAGGTAAAAAAGGTCGCTTGAATCTCATGTTTTTCTAGGAGGGCAAGAATTCGGGATAAGCCTCGTTTGACGGCAAATTGCCCTTTCGAAACCCTAACAGCTTCTTCAAGCGCTCGGATTTGGACACTTTCCGCATCATAGTCAAAAGTCAAACATACAATAATATCTGTCATGTTGATCACTTCCTAGTTAAAAAAAAAGTTTATATGGTCCATTATTTTGAGACTATTATTTTCGTTTGCGCTTTTTCTTCTTCCTTGTGCCAAATAATTCTATTACAGACACGTATGCAAGTCCTATTGCTCCAATACATATTCCTGCAGCCGCAATAATCAGAAATACAGGGTTTTCGGATGTTTCCCTCTCTGGAGATGTAATAATGGTAACACTAGATTGTCCGTAATGTGTATCTCCTCTGGCTTGGACCTCAGCTGTCAAACTCCATGTTCCTATTGCTAGTGAAGATGTGTTGAAGGTCGTTTTGTAAATACCAGTTTGAAGTTTTGCAAACATCGAAGATGTTACTTCAAACTCTTTTGAGAGTTGACTCAAAGTTAATTTAATTCTAGCGTTTCCGACCGGATCTCCATTATCAAAGACAGTTACATTGACCTCAAGCAAATCGCCTTTGACAACTTGATTTTGATAGGGGGTGACGGTGACTACAACAGCTGCGTGAGTTTCTTTAGGGTATATACTTAACGAGATCGTAAGCACAAACAAGATTGAAATTAAAATCATCAACTTCCTGTTTCGGTACATTTAAATTGGACCCCCGTTTTTTAACGACGGATAAATTTTGCTAATAAGACTTATAAAATCTGCTAAGTCTTTTTAAACTTATCATGTGAAGTGTATTTGCTTCATTTATACGAAAAAAATACATTAGAGTTTTGAGGGAGGCGCTGGCCTTGAGTCAAACGATGAAACGTGTGAAAGAAGGAGTATTACAACTGCTTGAAAATAGAAAATATAAAGTCGAATCGATCGAAGAGACCGAGTCAGAAATTGATATCCTTGCAAAAAAGAAAGAGGATAAAAAAGTACTGAATTTTTTAGTACGCATTCCTAGCAAAAATGTTGTCGGTGTTGCATTAGTACGAGCATTAGATAAAGCAATGAAAAAACATGGTGTAGAGCAGGCGCTTCTTGCAACTTTAGAAAGATATACGCCAGCCGCAAAAGCTGAATCAAAAAAGAAGAATATTGAATTACTTCCAACAAAGTATCCTATTTTTAATATTTTTGAACATGTTCTTGTTCCAAAACATGAATTATTATCTGAAAAGGAAGCTAATGAAGTTTTAGAACACTATAATATTAACAAATATCAACTTCCCGCAATTCAAGCCGCGGATCCCGCAGCAAAAGCTATAGGGGCAAAACCTGGACGAATAGTAAAAATATATCGAGAAAGCCCTACTGCTGGTTTACATATCGTCTATCGAGTCGTTATAGAATAGTCTTTTTTACATTTCCGCGGATTGTTGTTTTGTTGTTATTAGGAGGTGTGCAGTAATTCGCATTACGCTGTTGAGTGGAGGAACTGGTACTCCAAAATTACTGCAAGGTCTTGTAAGGCTTGTTTCTGAGGAAAATTTGACTATAATTTGTAATACAGCTGATGATTACTATTTCTATGGCCTTTATATTTCTCCCGACATCGATTCTGTCCTTTACAGCCTTTCTGGATTACTAGATGAAGAAAAATGGTGGGGCATAAAAGATGACACGTTTAACTGCCTTGATATGTTAAAAAAATATGGCTATGACACATGGTTTCAACTAGGAGATCGTGATCTTGCAATTCATATCCATAGAACACGCTTATTGAATGAAGGCCTTTTACTCTCAGAGGTTATTAATAATATCTCCGTGCGCTTGAACATAAAGGCTTGTGTACTTCCTATGACTGATCAAAAAGTCACAACAATTGTATTAACAAATAAAGGACAATTAAATTTTCAAGAGTTTTGGGTAAAAGAACATGCAAATGTTAAAGTAGAATCGATTGAATTTGAAGGAGTTCAAACTGCAAAACCATCTAGCGGAGTAATTAATCGAATCTTAGAAAGTGACGTTATTATTATTGGGCCAAGTAATCCCATTACTTCAATAGGACCGATTCTGAAGACAAAAGGAATAAAAGAGGCTTTAAAAATGTCAGAAAGCCTAAAAATCGCGATTTCTCCCATAATCGGAGAACAACCATTAAGTGGTCCTGCTGGTCAACTTATGAAATCTCAAAATCTTGAGGTTTCTCCGTATTCTATTGCAAAGATTTATTCTAGCTTTTTGGATGTTTTAGTTATACAAAATACAGATACACAGTTTATTTCTCCAATCGAAGACCTTGGAATATCTGCATTTCCTACAGACATTATAATGAAAGATCAATCTAGCAAGATCAATCTAGCTCAGGAAATCCTTCACCTAATTGAGGCAAGAAGATGCTAAATTTAGAAAACCCTGCAATTCTATCAGCAATGGCAGGGATTAATGATGGTTCTTTTTGTGCGCGTGCCATGAAAAGTGGAGCTGGGATGGTCACCCTAGGAGGATTCAATTTTGATAAGCAAACACTAGACGCGGCAAGATTTTCTACCACTAGAGGCCGATCAGAATTCATTATAGATCTTAAAGAACTAACAGAGTACATTGAAAGTCAAATCTCTATTGCTCGTGAAGGAAAAGCCCTAGTAAGTATAAATGCGCGCTTTGCCACTGAAACTGGACTATTATTAGCCGCAAAAATAACGCAAGATGCTGACGTGGATGCGCTTGAGTTAAACGCCCATTGTAGACAGAAGGAATTTTTAGCGCTAAAAACTGGGCAAGCACTCCTTATGAACCAAAAAAGATTATGTCATTGGATTTCGATTCTTAGAGAACATACTGATATCCCATTGATAGTCAAAATCAGAGCGAACATCGTTGATGAAATAAGTCTGTCAAAAAAAATGGTTGCAGCAGGCGCCGGTGTAATTCATGTTGACACAATGAAATCTGGCTATCCATTTGCTGACTTAGATGTTATAAAAAGGATATCTGACTCGGTAGATATTTTTTTGATAGGTAATAACTCTGTAATAGATGTTAATTCTGCAATACAAATGCTTAACGCCGGTGCCGATGCATTTTCTATTGCTAGGGCTGCCATTAATAAACCTGAAATGGTTGGGAAGATTGGGAAGGCAATTCTGAAAAAACACGACGATTTTCCTTTTTTTAAGGCCCTAAGATCGAAAACAAATTGTCGCCAATAATTGCACCGATGAAAAAGAAAAATCCCATATCAACGATATACCAAATCAGTATAACTCCAACGGATACACGCAACCAACGTGGATCTGTTTCTTCTTGTAAAAGATGCTCTAAAAATCTCAGCATAGCCTCATCCTAATTGATTAAAATTCCTTTTTTGGGATGGGAGATATTTCGTATTGTCTAAAAACTTGAGTGCCTTGATAGGAAAATATGTAAAAGTCTTACATTCTCTTTAAGTATGCTGGTACATCAAGAACTTCTATATAAAATTCACATTCATTATCTCCTTTTCCATAGCATCTAATTTCACGCACAAGACATCTTCTATCTTTTAATCGTTCAATGACACCCGAAATAAGTCCTGTTTCAAAGCTACAAGCTGGTTTTCCTAGGTTTGGCAGACCTGCTGATGACAGTGTCTCAAACAGAATGAGATTTCCGATCCCTTTTTCTGAATCGAATGTAAATGACTTTGTTCTTGCAATACCCTTTTCCTCCATCCACTGCAGGAATTCCTCGAATTCCTTAAACTTTGTTCTCCTACCTAACGCTTTACCACCCGCATATGCCAATGTTTTAGATGCATCCTCTCCAACAACATCACGTAGGCTAAATAAGCTTAATGCTCTAAATAGTCGAATATCTATTTTATCACCTAGATTTGGGCGGTCAATCTTTTCAAGTTCTGGCATCCTAACCTTTTCCAACATTCCCAACTCCAAAAACTGAGATAATCATTAGTCCTTATGTCATCTCACCTTTCGACCTAGAAAAATCTTTTGGAAGAAATTAAAATCTGGAAAGTAACTCTTTTATGAAGTCGTTAGTAGTATTTTTACCGCCAAGATCTGGAGTTCTAATGTTGGTTTCCTCATATATTTTCAAAATAGAGTTTTCAAGATCTCTTGCTGCCTGTTTTGCATCATCTATTGAGTATTTTTCACCTAGCCAATCTAGCATCATCGCGCAACTTAACAATATTGCAGTAGGATTCGCTATACCTTTTCCTTCGATATCAAAAGCCGCACCATGGACCGGTTCAAACATAGCAATATCCTGTCCTAGGTTTGCAGAAGGAAGAATGCCCAAACTTCCAGTCACCCCTGCGGCTTCATCGCTTAGAATATCTCCAAACATGTTGGTAGTAACTAGGGTATCAAATTGTTGAGGATTGATCACCAGTTGGTATGCTGCGTTGTCTACATACATTTCGTTTATATCAATCTCACTAAAATTCTTTGCAATTTCTAAGCAGACATTTCGAAAGAATACACAGCTTATCATCACATTAGCCTTATGAACAATAGTTAGTTTTTTCCGCCTTTCCTTTGCCATTTTACACGCAACAATCATGATACGTTCAGTTGCTTCCTTTGTGATCATTCGAACATTAATCGCGCATTCTTTTGTTATATCGTCTATATTTTTATAGAGCCCCTCAGTATTTTCTCTAACAATTACCAAGTCCACTCCCGAGTGAATACTCGGAATGCCAGGAATAGTTTTTGCGGGCCTAATGTTTGCGAAGAGGTTGAGTTCTTGTCTAAGAGGCAAAACTACATCTCTTGCTGTTTCACCAATCGGCGCTTTCAGGCAACATGAACTCTTTTTAATTTCATCTATGGCGTTACTGGGCAATGCGTGTCCAGTTTCCTTTAGAGCACCGTCTCCTGCGAATACCTCTTTAAATCGTAAGGAAAAACTATATTTATCTGATAGTGTCTCAAGCACATTGATTGTAGCAGTAGTTATCTCGGGTCCAATTCCATCCCCTGAAATAACTGCGACTTCTAATGTCTTTGTCATAGTAATCACTTCTACTGATGATAGCTTAAAGGTGTACCTGCAATACTTATAAAGGTATTCATGTCCTCGCTATTTACATAAGACAAAAATTCATAATAGCCTTTTATATTCAAAAAGGTGATCTCGTGAACACATATGCGCTTATTCCAATGAAAAGATTAGGGAATTCAAAAACTCGCATAAGCAATATTTCTCCTGAAGCTCGAAAGCGTCTTACTAAAGTGATGCTCACCGATGTAGTCCAATCAACTTTAGAAGCGAAAAGCATCAGTGAAACCTTCGTGATGTCACCAGATCACGAGATAATTAAACTTGCTGAGAAGTTAGGTGCAAAAACAATCCTTGAAAAAGATGAGCGTGGTCTAAATGTTGCTGTTTCTGAAGGAACAGGCGAATTAGAAAAACGTGGTGCTGAAGGTTTAATGGTTATTCTTGGAGATTTACCTTTGCTTACTTCACATCTTCTTGATCTTCTTATTAAAAAGGCAATAAGTCGTCCATGGGTTGTAATTGTGCCTTCAAAAGATAATGGCACCAATATATTGTTGCGGGCTCCTCCTAGCATAATCCCTCACGTCTTTTATGGAAAAAACAGCAGTAATATCCATGTGAGAATCGCTCGATATTTTCATGTTTCCTACACTGTGTTTAGATCACCACGACTTATGATCGATATAGATACTTCTCAAGATCTTGCCCTTATCAAAAAATATGAAACCGAAAAACAGACGCATACATTTCAACTACTAAACCAACTTAAGCTTCTATAGAACTTCAGTTTTTTAAAAAATACCTTGGTAGGTCTAACTATGACTGTAGAAAGAATAAAACATGCTCAAGAATTACTTAAGGAAATGAATTACGATGGATGGGTCATTTTAACAAACCACGGACAGGATCTACATGCTCTTCTTTTGCTTGGGAAAAAAAATCCAGGAAGACTATTTATCATTGTTACACCTAACGAAAATCCTCATATCATAGTATCGCAGATGGAAGCGCCAATTTTCGAGGATGTAGTAGGCATAGAAGTATCTTCGTACAGTGATACAAAGCAATTAGTTGAACAGATAAAAAATGAATTTTCTCAGTTTTCAGATAATTCCAAGATCATTCTTGACTATGTGGATGACCCACTGGGACGTGATGATACATTTGATCTTATGACTTATGGAGAAGTAACTAAATTAAAAACGATGTTTCCTAAAATTAGTTTTGAACCTGCAGCGCTATTTCTAAAAAAATTACGCACAAAAAAAACTGAAGCTGAAATAAAGGCTCACGAAATAGCATGTAAATATACACTGGAAATTTTGGAAGATGTTCCAAATTTTGTGAGTGTTGGTATGTCAGAACGAGATATACTTTCCGAAATAGATTGTAGATCAAAAAAAGTTGGAGAACCTGCGTTTGACACGATTGTAGGCATAGGTCCAGATGCAGCGAGTCCTCACCACGTTCCATCTTCCTTTGAAAAACTAGGAAAGGATGAATTACTTCTGATTGACATGGGTATTTTTATAACTGATCCTTCACCAGCTTCCTCAGACCAAACATGGACCTTCTATACAGGTAGACCTACTGAACAAGCACTTAGAATGTACGAGGCTGTCTATGAGGCAAAAGAACGCGCAATAAAAGCAGCAAAACCAGGAATTCCCGCTTATACTCTTGATGAAATAACCCGAGCTACTATTGAGGAATTCGGCTTTGATGAAAAAAAACTGTTTATTCATGCAACAGGGCATCCTCTCGGCATAGAAGTGCATGATGTTGGACCAATTATTTCCAAAAAGTCACCACATTCTGAACAGTTACTAGAAACTAATATGGTACTTACTGTTGAGCCGGGACTTTATATTAAGGATCTTGGTGGAGTTCGATTGGAAGATGACATCGTAATAACAAAAACAGGGTGCAAGCGGCTCTCATACACACCTTCTGAACTTGTTCAGATCGCGTAATCCTCTCTCTTAAAGAGGAAAAAACTCCAATTATTTATACTCTTTTGCACATATTTTACAAGCCCATTTTTTTATTACATTTCTTCGTCTTGTTGTAATTTCCACTAACTTCGCAACCGAAGTTGAGTCGGAAATGACAGTTCCACAATATACACATTTTCGGCGAGACATTCTTTTTTGTCGATTCACTTTCAAAGTCCTTAGTAAAACCGATTTTAAAATTTGACCGTTTCTAATCTCAGTTTATGTTCTTCCCATTCAAGCATGACTAAAGAAAGTAGATTGTAAAATTCTTTGTTATGATACGGATACTTGAGGTGAACTAATTCATGAGTCACGACATATTCAATGCAATGAATGGGGGCTTTAATCAGATTTATATTAAAGCTAATTATCCCTTTTTCAGGGTCACTACTTCCCCAGCGTTTTTTCAGGGGTCGAATTTCAAAAGAGGGTTTTTCGACGCCATATTTACGAAGTTTTGGATAGCAGTTTCCAAGAACTCGTTCAAGATATATTGATCCATGTTGTCTAAACCATTCTGCTAGTAATTGTTTGTTATAGTCTGGATCCTTCTTATTCTGGGAACAGACAAGGAAATATTTCCCTTTAAGTTTTACTCTATCTTTTTTTGAGGACCTAATCTTGAGACGGAACTGTCTCCCTAAATATCTGTGGTTTTCTCCACTAATATATTGTCTAGGGGTTTCAGGAGGTAAAAATTGTTCAAAATATTCGCGTTGTTTCAAAATCCAAGGTAATCGTGCTTTGATCTTTTTTACCACTTTTTCATAAGGAATAGTTTCAGGAGCTTTAACAACTACTGATAAGTCTGGCAGAACATTGATAGTCATGGTCTTTCTTTCACTATACTCTAGCGAGTAGGAAAGATTATAATTTCCATATGGTCTTTAACAGCATCATCAATAGTATAAACATCATCTTAGGGTTCATAGTGTTTCAGGTAGAATCATGATATTGAGAAACGTCAATATTCTCTTTATTCCCTTTATTCCTACATTCGTAAGTCTCAAGAGTTACAAAAAATCAACGAATCTCTTAGTTATGGATTTTCCTCGCTTAATAATCACTTACTCCTTATGGTAAACCTTTTCATAAATGAATTAGGAGGCATTTAGATTATGAGAGCAACTTTAGATGATAGATCCAAGGATGAAAAAAGTCAACAGCTCTTGCATGACCACGCTTTAATGACCTTTCTCTTTTTTGTAGTAATCTCTACTAACTTTGCAACTGATTTTGAATCAGAAATGACTTTCCCACAGTGCACACATTTTCTTCGTGACATTCTAGTTTTCCACCTCGTTATGCAAATGAAACCTAACCGTGTAATAAACTCAATGAAACGTTATCACTTGATTGTAATATCTAGAAGCCATAAGACGGTATATTATTCGCTCTTCGCGGGTAAAACGTTCTTAAGCATGAGACTGAACCCGAGGGGTCTGACGCCTCCTGTGACGGGGATGGATGACAGGCATGGGGCGATAAAAGTCATATCTAGAACCATTTATCTAATTGTGTGTGTTCTGGTTTTGTGTTTTCCTCTTTTGGCTCCTCTAGTTTCTTTTTTACTTTTTTGACAACCTTTTTTGTTACTTTTTTGGATTCTTTTTCAATCTTTTCCTTTGATTCTTTGGTAGTTTTCTTTTTCTCAACTTTTTTTGTTTTTTCTGTTGTCTTCTCTTTCTTTACTTGCTTTGCAGGTTTTGGAGGAGGTTTGAGTTTTTCCATTTCTTTTTTAATTTCTTTTATATTCTTTTTTTCTGTCAGCAGAGAAAGATCTTCATCTGAAAAATTGAACCATTTAGTAAGTTTTGCTGACATCTCTCGATCAGTAAACATCCATTTAATAAAAGGCACGTAATCTCTTATTGCTCTTGTTTTGGAAGTATGAACTTTTTTTCCGATAGTTGCAGCAAGTTCTCCGGTTGCTCCCCGAACTTCTTTTGTCCGGCTCATTTGCGATACCCAAGTAGGAAATTCATATCTTTGATAGGTATATCTCTGTCCCTTTAATGGATTTGCTACGCCTTCTATCATATTGCTATATACATATTTCAACAAAGTCCATTGCTGTCGTTTGCGTATTCTAGCCC
>JAEORY010000557.1 GCA_016840645.1 Candidatus Borrarchaeota archaeon
GCCTCATACAAAATCCAAGCTGTATGAACAGTTAGCTAATGCATTTAATCGAAATGATTGACATGGAACAAATCACTAAAGCCGACCGTAACGCATGTCACGCCCTTTGCAGAAAATGCAAAGCCCGCGCCACGCTACGGCGGCTTAGTTCCACCGTTTTAATTACAATATTGTTCTTGAATAAGAATAGAGGGAATGATTATTAACCAATTGTATACAAAAACGAATTAGTATATTCTTTGAACGATCACATCGAGAAATGATTATCAGGATATTATTATTAGCGTTGTTGATTTCTATGCATGGTTGTAAATCTGGTCCTAGTGAAAAAGATGTTTTACTTAACGTATCAGATAACTTAAGTAATATTAAATCCGCAACTTATTATTTTACAGGAGTAGGCAGTGCTCCTGGAGATACAACTAAATTCTCTGAGCCAAGAACTATGTATTATAAAATATTCGTAGACCCTTCTGATTCGTTGGTTGGTTCAAGTTCTGCGATATTTTCAATAGATGATACTTCCAAGATGATAGATTTCTATGATGGTGAAGTGAGAGGGAAATGTTATTGGGATGAGCAATATGTTAAAGTCGATAGTTTCCAAAATCATCCATATCCATTCCGACTTGTACACTATCCTTTTTATACCAGGATAAATGAGATTATTAAGTATTCATTGACAACAGAGGACAGTATACAAACTGGCTTCAAAGATTATGGCGATTCAATTCACTTTAGTCTAAAGATTTTTAATCAGCATATGTATTTTCATATAAAGCCTATTGTAATAAAAAATGACTATATCCCTGAAGATGAAGTATCACAATTTGACATTTGGATTAGAAAGTCAGACAATATGCCGTATAGAATGAGAAGTAAATGGCACCATACTACATCCTTTGAATATTGTTATAATGCTACATTTAATACAACTGAGCATATAGATTTTATTGCCAAAGACTATTTCCCTTCATATTTCGAAATTGTACAGTTTAACAGAGAGCAACAAAAATCCAATAATAGTCTATTGGGAAAATTAGCCCCTGACTGGACGCTTAAAGACATTGAACAAAATGCTATTAATCTGAGTGACTTAAAAAGCAAGGTGCTCTTGATCCAATTTACGGGTGTTGGTTGTGGTCCTTGTCATCAATCAATACCATTTCTCAAACAGTTGGTTGAAGATTATAAAGGGAAAGATTTCGAGTTTGTCAGCATAGAGACATGGAGAAAGAATATTGATGGTTTAAGAAGATACCAAGAGAAAAATGAATTTAACTTCAAGTTCCTGAAATCTGACGAAGAAGTAACGCAGCAGTATGAAGTATACTCTGTGCCCGTGTTTTTTCTACTTGATGAAAACAGAATTGTTAGGAAAGTAATAAATGGATACAGTAAAGATAAGACTGACAAGAGTGTTTGTGACAATATTGATAATCTGCTATAAAAGTTACAAAAACCAACGTCAATTTAGCACTGTTTAAACTTCGTGAAAAGTATTCAAGTATACTGTTTAGTGGAGATTATGGTTCTCTATCCAATTTCGAAAAACAGGCTATTGATAAACTCAATACGTAAAGAATATATGGATGAAAGCCTGATAAAAAATATGGAAGAATACGCCCATATAAAATGGGCATAATTACCAGTTTCAACTAATATCAGGTTTTCGGTATGGTTTTCGGTTTTCCTTTACAATAGTTGTCAAGTTATTTCTGCTTTTTCTTTGAAAGGGCTTGTTATTTAACCTCTCTAGGAGGTGAAATAAGGCAAATAGTAGCAAATAATGGAAAAAGGGTTGCGGTTCCGTCCGGACCGCTTAATCAACCAAAAACCCCGAGAAGCTTTTCTCGGGGTTTTTTTATGCCTGATAGCGAGCCATGCGCCTTGGGTTTTTGATCGGAATTATGCAGGGTAGTCCCCGGCAGGGGGAGGGAACTTAACCCAGTAAAGATTCCCCGTCCAGACTGCATGAAACTCAAGAATTAATGGTTTTCTGGATTTTTGTTTATCAGGTTTATGGTTGGGGCTGACTGCCACCAGCAATCACTGGTTGATTCGATTCAAAGTCAAAGAACGATTTACGCATCAGGTCGGCCAGAAGGAGTTTGTACTGGATATACGAATCAAGGTGTGCGATGTAAGCAGTGTTGAGTCGTTCTCTTTCAAGAGCCATGGACTGGCTGTCAATATCGCCGTTAGAGAATCTCTGTTTTGATATATCGAAACTCTTTTCTGCGACCTCCAGGTTCCTCTCCAGAAGCTCGAGTCTGCGCAGGCTGCTCTGAAGCTGTTTGACCGTATTGCGGATCTCCATTTCAATGCTAATCCTTTCCTCATCCAAACTGATCTGGTTCATTTTGAGATTGGACTGAGCAGCCCGGACCAAGGATTTGTTCTCACCCCAGTCAATGATGGGGATGTTTACCGTCAGTGCCACACCGAAATTGCCGGGACGGTCTCTCAGCATATCCCAGGACGTTCCGAAGGATTCACCTATGGGGATGGGCATGTGGTTTTTCTGGGTGCCAATAAACTCGTAGTATCCTGTAACCTGACCGTTAATCTGTCCTGCAGACCGGGTGCGTTTTATGTCTATCTCCGATAATTCGATACCGATCTCATGTTCTCTGAGTTCCATGCGATTCTCCAGGCCATGGTTAACGGCAAAGTCTTCATCTACTTTAACCCTATTATAGCTCATATCACTCTGTAATGTCACACTATCAGCGAGTTCCAGCCCCAGCTGATGCTTGAAGTAATTCAATTGTGATAAATAAGTAACCGTTGAAATATCATAATCGTTCATGGATTGGGCAAGGTCTACATCCATCTGCAATGACTCCACCTCCCGTATCAGCCCTGCATTATATTTGTCCCTTGCAATCTCAGTCGCTTCCCTCTGCCGCTCCAGTGTCTGAAGGGATATATTCATTCTTTCCTTATTGTTTACAGTCTGGTAGAATGCCTGACTCGTCAGGTAGATCAGATTTAATTCTTCCCTCCTCAGTCTCTTGAGCGCAAGTTCATAGTTCAATTCTGCTCGTTTGAATTCTGAGCGAATATGGTTGTATGAATATAGAGCTGTCAATGGCTGCCTGAATCCGATCATGGAATTCAGATGGGTCAGCCTTTCCTCGTTTCCAAGATCATCGACGTTGTAGAAACCGGACCGAACATAGATATTACCATCGCTGGGAAGGGGTTGGTCTATCGTGAGATAACTGCTTACCCTGAGTTGCTTGACAGGGAAGAAATTAATACCGGTACTGTCCTCCCACTGACTTATGCTTTCGGTATAATTGGGTATGGCCAGGTCCAGGTCGATATGCGTTCTGAAACG
>JAEORY010000558.1 GCA_016840645.1 Candidatus Borrarchaeota archaeon
TTTTCAATTTTTCTAAGCCTATATCTTCATAGAAAAATTGAGATATGTGCTTAACCTCAACAGTACCTTTGTATTCCCGCCCTACTTTGCCTAGATGTTTGTTTATCTTCTCCATTAGTTTAGGTTCATGTTTTAACTTCACACTAGCAGTTTTTAGCGATTCAAAACAGCCAGTACAAAGTGTCATTATATCCATTTTCTGTTCTTCAGCTACAGTTAAGTTACGAGTTGCAAGGGTGAGCCAAGTCATATTATCCATACCTGGGAAACCAATTGGCTCTGGACAACAGCCGAACCCTTCGATGTCGTGAATTAAATTCTCACTTTCAAGATGACTTACAACTCTTCTAAATGAATATTCAAGATGTGGAAGTCTGTTTGGTATCATACAACCAAGAAAAAGTGCATATTCTTTTTCTGTCATTTAGGCTTCCTCCTTTTTCTCTTTTTCCAATCTCTCCATTCTCGCCTTGGCCTCGTCTGCTATCTGTTTCTCTTTTTCTTTCTCCGCTTCTTCTTTTCTTCTTATCATACCTTCTATGCCTGTTGATTCTGCTAAAACACGAATTTCGTCTGCTGGTGCTTCAGAGACTTCAGGCAATCCCAATTTCTCTCTTCTGCGGTTGATTGCACTGCTAGGTGGAACAACTTGCCCTGTCTCCATTAAGTTTTTCACTTCACCAACTAAATGAGCTGGAATATTGCCAATTTTCGACGCTAAATTTCTAATGTGTGATAGGATTTCAGCTAATTCTACACCTTGTGGGCAGTTTTCCGTGCAGAGGTGACAAAGTCCACAGAACCAGAGGTTTGTATTCTTGATTATCTCGTCTTTAAGACCAACTAAGACGTCTTGCACGATTTTACGAGGATTATACACTTTGGAATATTTAAATGAGGGACAAAAAGCAGCACAGGTTCCGCACTGGTAACAATTCTTCAAATGTTCGCATTCAGGTAACTTTGTGAGTTCTTTTATAAACTCATGATTGATCTTTATATGTTTAGGTCTAGCTACCATGATTTCTTCCTCCTAAATCCTTTTTTGAACTCTAAAAGGATATTTCGATAACTTGTTTTATTATTGTAAAAACGATTTTTGGATCCTCGTCATAGTTTAATTGATCATGTAAATTATCAGTCAATGTGAACTAATTACTTTGGTTTATTACCTTTTCTCTTGGCGCATAAGAATCTATCATAATCGTTCATTTTGGATTCCTAAATGCGCTAAGCTATTTTTAAACTAAAAAAAAAGTCCTATCAATCTTTAATTACATAATCACGTGAATTCAAATATCAAATTTAAGGAATCAAAAACTGCGAAAATCAGCCTCATCAGAATAGCCTCTACTTTCCCAATATCCGAGAAAATCATAGTCAACTGCTTCGATATGGATCAAGAATTTTATCCACTTGTATCCGTATTTTCCAGGCACTACCAGCTGCGTTGGAGGAAATCCATCCTCGGTTTTTGATATGAACGTGTCATCTCTCTTGTAAGCAATTATAATATCGTCTCTTAATGCCGTTTCTGGCATAAGGTCTGTTGAATACGCATCTGCTGCATAGAACGCAATTTTAACTGCATTATCCGAGATTCCTGCTGTTTCTAAAATATCTTTTAGAGGGACTCCGGTCCAATCATGAGTACGAGCACTTACACCTGTGGGATCGTCTACACACCAAAGCCTAGCCCTTACTGTCTTAGAGGGCATATCAAGAAGGTCGTTATATGTCAGAGTAAGTGGGGAGCTTACCAAACCATCTACTAAGAGAACCCATTCGTCATTGTCTTCTTCTGGTATATAATCTCTATTAGAATTAAGAGCATTTAAAAGAAATATAGTTGCCAATAAAGAAGCGCTAATCAATATTAATACGATAATTGCTGCAAAATTCTTCTTCATCAACTAAAATCACTTTATATCTTATGACAGTGGGATCTATTTAGTTGACAACAAATATTTTTTAAAATATCGATACATGCACTTATCACGCCTCAAGCAGAGGAACGAGAAATGTCAAAAAACTTTAGGACTACAACTTCATCAGTATCTAATGGAAGCGTAATTCCTTTTGTGAGAAGGTCTTCTTTTGTAAATGTTTGTGAGTTAACTGCCTTGTATTTTCCTCGGTTGGTGCTTGAAAAGATTACATCAACACGAAACTCTTCTTTATTTCCTAAATTGAAATCCTCCAAGTTATGTATCTTGAAAGTTCTCTCCTTGGATATTCCTCGATTTATCAAAAAGAATAAGGTGCAATCCGATGCCACTCTGCCTATTGTTTCTACGTATTCACAACCAGCAATCTTTCTCTCAATACCAGTCATTAGTAGACACTGATTGATGAAGTTGAGGTATTCTAGAAGGTCGTTTTCGCTTAGCTGGTAGTATCGCCACGTAATGAACGGAGCCCCGATAATCGTCCCAAGGACAATTATTTTTCCTTTACCATAGGAATTCACGTAGCCGATCATATTATCTTTGTCATCTTTTAGAAATGGCTGAATATCAGCCCGTTTATCGAATTCAATTGTTAGAGCATGCCCACGAACCTTGGATCCTTCTGGAACCAAGCTTAACATTTCACTTGGGTCAAAGAGATTGTGAATAGCATTAATTAGAATATGCATGGCATCGAGAACAAATAACGAATCCTTATGCTTGATTTTGGAGCGATCAAGTAGTGCGTATTTTGCGAACGAAATGCCTGTTTTCAGATAGGCTAAAGGTCGATTAATTACCTTTAGTTTAAAATCAGATCCTACAGCAGATGCTGGAAAGAGTTTCTCATAACCCTTGAGTATTACACCATTTTGATCATATTGTATGATGTCTGGTAAAACAACAAGTAATCCTCCATGTTCGACATAATCAACGAGTTTTTGGAAGTTACTTTTATCCATGAAGCCTTTGCTAACCATGAATATTACGCGATACCCCAAGAGATCGTCTGTAGTCAATGTTTCGAGGGTAAGTACCTCTGGATCATATCCTGCTGATAGGAGCATACCCATTAAGCCATACTGAGAGAAGTCAATAACTGCGTCCTTTGGGTTTTGAGAAATCATCCGATTATTGGAAAGATATTCAACGATGGCAATTGAATCGTGAACTTCCTTTGAATTAATAAGCACATCTTTATTTTTTGAGACAAATTCATTGACTTTTTTTATCGCATCAAACCTAGGAGTCTTTTGTCCTTGTAAATCGATTGCAGTATTCCACACGTATTCTGCTCCATCTGCCTCTCTACAATCCGCAACTATATACCAATTGAATCCAGTAACACCATGAGCGATGAGCTGCATTGCTATTTGTATGGTCTGTGCATTTGAA
>JAEORY010000559.1 GCA_016840645.1 Candidatus Borrarchaeota archaeon
TGTTCATCAGTTACCCAGTCTCGTTTGCCTTGCTTTCCGCTTTTAGGACCAGCAGCAAGACCACGATTCTGAGTTGGTTGAGCAGCACCCACCAAACCTTCATAGGCACCAATTTGCTCTTCATGAGTAAAAACATTTTTTCGTAATTTGAAGATGATGTTATCTTCGTTTGAACAATTATTGCAGTTCTTGTCACACGTTTTCATTTTAATCATGTCACAAGGAGGAGGGGCATAGAAGTCGCAATCTTCTTCGATCACAAAATCATAATCAGTATCTTCCATATACTGACCAACTTTATTTTCGCAATCGTTCCAGAATTTTGCAGTAATTATTTTCACACCATCATTTACATCAACCGAATACTTATCACTAATCATTAATAACCTCTTCAATTCAAACCGAGAAACTGCCTCAAATTACGAATAGCACTACCAATTGTCCCAATAGTATAACCCTTTATGAGTCTAAAAACAATCTGATTCACAGAAAATTGTAAAATAAATTGATATCCCTTTCTTTCAAACTGTTTCTTTGATAGCGTTCTTTTCTCAATATTATCAACAAACCTACCATTATATTCCAAAACAGCATGACCTTCACCATTAACTGTGACATAATGCAGGATGAATTCTTTGCTTTTGAATATTTTTAAAAATTTGAAAAAATTGCGATCACTAAAAATCCAAGCAACAGTCAAAGCATAATCTTCACAATCTCCCTTTCCGTTCTTGTCTAATATTCGCCAAGAATCAGTTAAACCATATCGATGATGATCATACTGATAGCGGAAATCTCTATTGCATTCAGTTATTGCTTGATTGTACTTTATCAGTTCCATTTAATGTACCTTTATCACTTGATAGTTAAATGGTTCGTTGACTTGAAGTTCGAATTTCTTCCCATCAGATTTCACAGCAGAAATTGAAGTTTGGGTGATTTTGTTTATTTTTTTAAATTTGTAGATTTTCTTTTCATTAGTAGAATTAGACCAAGTAACTACTTCATATTCTTCTAAAAATAAAGTTTTGAAAAAACTTAGAATTTTATGCATAATGATTTCCTTCAATAATAGTGCCGGACTTGGGTAACAAGGCTCCGGCGAACCCCGCGAGGTTTACGCTGCTAGCGCAAAGTCCTCGGTATAAACGTCATCGTTTGCTGCGTTTATTTTAGTTTGCTCTGTTTAACGTCAGTGCTTGACGATTCTCCACTTCGATACTGAGCACCTGTCGAAACCAGTACACCCCCATCAAAAGCACACCTGCTAGACATTTATTAACTATGCTGAATCCCGGTGTGTCTAGACAGCATCATACTTACGGTGTGCTTTTGGTGGAGGTGGGCGGGATCGAACCGCCGTCCAGATCACCTTTCTCTCCGCTTCATCGAATAAGTGGCCCCCCGATTTGAGCATTGTTAAGAGGCTTGGAGGGCTCTATTATGCGCATAAAACTGCGCATTTTCTCTTTATTATGCGCCTAAAAAAGAGCACACTGCCTGCGGGATCCTCCCCCGCGTACCCTCCTAATGGAGGGATCTTAGTCTGATTGTAGCCTTTGCCACTTCTAGATCAAAGCAGTGCGTTCTATAGTATATAGTATAACTGATTACGCTACAGAAGTCAAGTCATCAAGACCACAAGGAACATAGTGCAGTTTGGTGGGGTCACTGCACAGTTCGTTGGTCAGATAATCAACATCCACCATCGGCATGTAAAGCGTAGGCGAGTTGTTCAGAATCTCACCATAAATGTCGCTGTAAATCACAGGTGCGAATAGACCAAAAATGCAAAGGGCAAAAATTACTGCTAGGGGAATGTACAACTTAAATGAGTTTGTCATCGATTATCTGGTCGCAACCTCTTATTTAACTTCGACAGTAAAACCGTGCTCTTTCCAACCTTCGATGGTGTGGCACTTGGTCTTGTAGTAGGGAGTGATGATTCCAACATTTACTTTCGCGCAGTACTCACCTTGCTCATTCAGGCGAGCAACATAAGAATCGGTAACAGCGAAAGCACCAGCAGAGGCAAAAAGGCAGACGAACGCAACTAGATTTTTCATTTGAAAAAATCTCCAATATATTTGTTTGTGGGGGAATTTGAGAAAAACGTTACTTTTAGTTACGTTTTTTCCGTTAGTATATAGGCCAAACCTATACGAAAATGACAAAAAAGTTTGACGTTTTTTAGTCTTTTTTGGAATTAGTAGATTCTTTTTTATTCTTGAACCTATAATTCTCTTCGAAGTAGTCTAGGTGAGTTTTAGCACATTCATATGAACAAAAATCTGCATTCGGATGATTGACCACTACCTCAAATTCTTTTTGGCAAGTGATGCATTTTCTTTTCTTATCGTTCAAGAGGATTCCAAGTTTCTAAGATAATGTTATAAAGGATATCTGCGTACTCGGCATTTGTCGCTTCGTCTGGATGACCATAAGGTTTTATTGAATGTTTTAATTCTCCAAGAGTGTACATATCTGTGTAATACCCGAGACCTATTCTACATTCAGGACGCAATAACGACAATGATGCTTTTAGATAATCTATCAAATCACCCCAATTCTCATCCCTTGATTTTGAATCAAAAGTTGCGAGGATATTCTTCCACATTTTGTTATGAAAAACTCCCTGCAGAAGTTTAATCCCCATTGAATCGCAGGTTAGTTGCATTGCCTTCATCAAACTCAACCCTTGCAAAACATCACCTCTAGATTGCTGAACGTCGCGATAATACAAGGAAAGAGATTTCTGTTTTTCTGGTCTCACGCATTGAATTCTATTTGGAGAAATTTGACTCATACATTGCCAACGCTGTATTTTGAGTGCTTCCTCTTCTTCCTTTGATAGATTCTCCGCAACTTCTCCTCGTTGCCAAGCTGACCAAAGTATAACAACATATTCTGGTTTTGGATTCGTCATGAGGTAATCTATCGTATCTCGAAAAATCTTCATATTGCAAGCACCACATGTTGCGATATTTGCAAGAGGCATATTCAATTTTTTTGCGAGAATTTCACTAAATCGATATTGGTAATGAGTTGGAGGATCATTATCAAAACCCTCCAACTCATCCCCCCAAACGAAACTGCATCCATTAGTCAATAACATCTAGATTTCCGTAGAGTCTGTCGTGTTCAAATAACATCAGTAGACTGTAGTGCATAATTTTCAGAATATCTTTTCTATGCTCAACAGGAGATTCGCCTTTTTTACCATAACGCCCATTATACTTGTCGACGTTTCCGGAGAAAAACCCCATCCCATGTCCGCGATCAATGATTACTTCGGCAGACTGCAATCCACCCTGTCCGTAGTGACCACTGTAAGTAGA
>JAEORY010000560.1 GCA_016840645.1 Candidatus Borrarchaeota archaeon
AGGCGCTGATGGCGATGATCGTATCCGGATTTTCGTCTAGAATATTCGCCAGGGCGTCGATCTTGGCCATTTCATTGTCGGTGATCTCAGCACTGTCAAACGGGAACATGATCGGTTGTTTGATCTTCACGATTTTTTTGATCACTACCGGTGCCGCAGCTTCAACAGCAGCTTCTTCGATGGTTGCTACTTCAACACATTCACCCGTTTGGACTGGTTTGTCCGTGGTGCCTGCATATTTGATTGTATCCATGCTCATGGAACATGCTCCGACCATGAACGCCACTGCCAATACTGCTACAATCTGTAATGCTTTCTTCATTGTACATCTCCTTTTCGTAATTCGATTGTTGTGGTAGCGACAGAGGGAGTCGAACCCACACGCTCAAATGAGCAATAGATTTTGAATCTATCGTGTCTACCAGTTCCACCATGTCGCCTTACTTCTTCCGGTTATTCTTACGTTTGTTCTCTTGACTGATTTGCTTCGTTTTGTACTTAGTTGACCTCCTGATCATTTTCTTTTGGTTGTTTTCAAATTCTTTCTTCGGCATATAGTTTCCTTAAAGTGGTAGCCGAGAAGGGACTCGAACCCATACGGAAATATATCCAGGAGATTTTAAGTCTCCAGCGCCTACCAATTACGCCACTCGGCCATTAAGCATTTGTTCGCCAGGATTTCAGATTTTTTAAACATATCGGACAAACTACATTCTTACCTTTGATTTTCTCGCTTTCAAGACCAAATTCAATTTTACAGTCTTTACATTCAAATAAATCTTCTGGATAAGATGTAGAAAGATCGATATTGTCCCATTCATCATCCTGACGACCTCTTGTGATATGAGACATACCAGTCTCCTTAAATATATGAAAATTGGATCCAAACAGCAGCCAGTAGTGAATCGATGCTGATAAGTAGCTACACTAAACCTGGGTTTTTCTCGGTGACTATCGTCCACCTCAAAACTTGACCCTTCACCTCTTGAAACTTAAAGACCGCTCATATTTATTCTCGTTGCGGCACGAGTTAAACTTAAGGCTTGAGTCTTTAAACTTGATATAGGTTGCGCCATTTGCGCAGCAATATTAGCTTTCAAGGCTAATCATCTGTAGTTTATTTCATATTTAATCCAATATGATAGGACTTATCTATTCCAATGTTTACACTATCGAATCCAAATTTACTATTTACTCAGGCGGCATCAAGAGTTCCGTGGTTGCATTGATAACCTCAAGACGACCTTCGATGGTCTTCCCGGATGTCAAATCTTCCCACTTTCTCTGACCCGACCGTTTTTCATTTTCATCATATAATCTGATAACTGTCGGTGTTTTGTCATTGCTGCTGCTGTACCGACTTTGATTCCTTCTGGCTTCCTGAGTTGATAAAGAGTTGTAAGTTCTGATCAACAGACTTCCAGTCTTTCTCAACAGAATCAACCAGTCGTGAATGGTTCTGTTATCATCATCGATTTGCACATATGTAACCAGGTTCGTGTAATCGACTCTGGCCTTAATGCGGCAGTATTCCAATTCCAGGTCCACGTTGGCTTGAATCAGTTTCGCAACTTCTTCACGCTGTTTGGCCTCGGTATCGAAGATCGGTTTCTCAACCGAAAGTATTGAGGAATACTTGTCGATTTCTGTGCAATTTTTCAAAATGCGTTTTTCAATGAGCCTCAACTTTTTTAGGCCCTCTGTGATTGTCATTGTCATTCGCTGTTCTCCTTATTCTTTAAACTTAAATTGTTTGATTATTCCTCATCGGGTCCTTGAGCGAACTCAGGATCTTCGATAGGAAATTCACCTTGAACCTTACCACATTCAAGGCATACGTCAAATTCCAAATAATCTCCCCCACCAAGTCCAATATCTCTCGGAACATAGTCGGATTGATCAACTCCATTGAAATCAACGCTACACATGTCGCTGCATTTTGCACCGACTCCAAGGATGCGGCCACTACCGCATTTGTCACAGGCCATAACAAATCCTTTCAAAATTTGGCAGCCCCGCCTGGATTTGAACCAGGGATCGGAGATTCAAAGTCTCCCGCCCTACCGCTGAGCTACGGGGCTAAAATAAATGTTTTGTGAAAAGTGCGACTAAAGATATAATAGAAACGAAACATGTGACTATTACCACCCACGCCATATATTTCTTTTCCTTTATTGTTTCATGAGGAAATAGAAAATTGTCAATAGCGATAACAATTTCACATTTTTCATTACAACATGCTTTAACCAAGCATTTGTCACATGGATTGGTTAGCCATATAGATTGCCACAACTCCCACAGACTTGACTTAAGAAGTAACATGGATTGTATCCAATGTCATTTCTTCATTACAATTAGTGCACATGGGAGGTCCGTTGTAAATGCTTTCTTGAACAGGAACGTCATGTGCATCATTTTGGCAATCGTCACAATAATATGTTGCTACAACTTTTTCTACTTGAAGTTCCTTTTTCACGGTTACCTCTGCCGAAACTTTCCATTATCAATAAATATGACAAGTTTATCATCGTTTTGATATATCATTACTTGTAGATTATTGTTTAAGATTTTATTAATAATTTCGTTTCGTTTTTCTTCTGAGTAAGTAAATCGTGTATGTGGTTGAATCCCAATAGATTCAATCATACTTCCCATCCAATATTCAACAAGTATCTGTTTCATAAAAATCCTTTCGTAAAAATTAATGGTACCCCCGGCAGGATTCGAACCTGCGACCTCGGCGTTAGAAGCACCTTGCTCTCATTCCCCTGAGCTACGGAGGCACAAGTGCCACGTAGTCTACTTACTTCATGGAGTGCATAGATATCTCGTCTCTCCAAGGATTTCAACTTTGGGCCTCTTTCATCCCTTCAACGTGGCAAGTTATTAATTATCATAGGTGCCATCTTTTGTTTCTTCTGATGGACACCCTTCTGCTAGAAACTTATATAAGTCGAGACTAATTTGAAGCATTTCATCCATTGTGTTCACCAAAGTGATCACTGGACATGAAACTCTCTGCCTCAATTTGCTTTTAACCAAAGCACGATCTTTTGTTGATCTGTTGCGTTCTTCTTCGGTTTTTCTTTCATCGGTACATACATCATCGATGAGTGCAATTAAAAATTGCTGTTTTCCGTTTTGAATATTTCTGAGAACGCCTTGAACACTGAATCCTATTTCGCCCAAGCTACCTGAACCCAAAGATTCAGCTAAGACAGGGAAGAGAATTATTTCTGCATTATTTAAATAGTAATTTTCTTCCTCAATCATACCTGGGTGCCAATTGTCGCCTGCATCAGGATTGAAAAATATGATACCTTCTTGACT
>JAEORY010000561.1 GCA_016840645.1 Candidatus Borrarchaeota archaeon
TGATCCAGCGGGTGAAATCAACTTACCACCATTCTTACAAGAATTCTTATCTAGTGTATTGGGTGTGTATTGGAAAGCAAACGGACAAGGTGGTCCGCGTATGGGTTCTAGCACAGAGTTTGTTTATACAAGTCATCCAAGTGCTGGCCCAGGTAACACAGAAGCAGCATTAAAACAGAACAAGTATGTAACAGCAATGACTCGTAACGGAGATACAATCACCGGTGACATTAGTGGTCCTAATATGGAAGATTATAGATTCCAAGTTAGTTATCGTGGTCAAAGTTTTGACTTGCATCAATCTTGGCAGTTTTATGATCAAAACAAAAATGAATCTGTAGAAGAAGTAGTTACAGAAAAAGCACCGCCAGGAATGGAAAAATGGATTAAAGACCGTAAGCCAGAATTTAAGAAACGTTACGGTGATAAGTGGCAAGAAGTATTATATGCTACAGCATGGAAACAACACAATAAAAACGAATCGTTAGAAGAGGCAGCAGAATCACCTCTTATTAAGGTAATTAAAAACTTTGATCCTGATCAAATCCAAGCATGGTTAGATGGTAATGTAGACCCAGAAAATGATGAAATTACACGAGCACTTATGAAAATTGATGCCCGACCATCATCTCGCGTTGACTTCAATGCTCGTAACTATCGTAGCCAAGGTGCTGACCAAGTTCGCAAATACTTAAAACGTGTTTCTGTTGAATCAGTAGAAGAAGATGCAGAAGCAGACGCAGCAATTGATCGAGTTCGCAACCTAGCAGGTTTAAAATAAAATTCAAAAGCGGCTGTAAAGGCCGCTTTTTTTTGGTAAAATTAAGTTTGACACTAAATAACTTTATACGTTATACTGTTATCAGTTAGCGTATTTTTGTTCGCAGCATCGGAAGAGATGTATGCGTTCTAGGCTAATAAAATTAAGGCATAGTACAGGAGAAAAAACAATGGCATCTTTAGCAGATATTCGTGCTCGTTTAGCAGCACAAGACAACAAATCACAAACCAATTCAGGTTTCAAAGGCGACAACGCAGTTTACCCACACTGGAATATTAACGAAGGCGATACAGCAGTAATACGCTTCTTACCAGATGGCGACACTTCAAATCCATTCTTTTGGGTTGAACGTCAAGTAATTAAACTTCCTTTTGCAGGTATCAAAGGCGAAGAAAATAAACAGGTTGTTGTGCAAGTACCTTGCATTGAAATGTGGGGTGAGACTTGCCCGATTCTTACAGAAGTTCGTACCTGGTTCAAGGATAAATCACTTGAAGACATGGGTCGTAAGTATTGGAAAAAACGTTCATATATTTT
Organism: Candidatus Borrarchaeota archaeon; assembly: GCA_016840645.1. Next base: position 1,319 of record JAEORY010000561.1, read on the forward strand.
CCAGGGTTTTGTACATCAAGATCCTCTCAAAGAAGAAGAAACTCCAGAGAATCCAATCCGTAGATTTATTATCTCTCCACAGATCTTTACAACTATTAAAAATAGCTTAATGGATCCAGAGATTGAAAATCTTCCAACAGATTATGACGCTGGTCTTGACTTCCGTATCAACAAAACTATGAAAGGCGGTTATGGCGATTACTCAACATCAAGTTGGGCTCGTAAAGAAACAGCTATTTCAGCAGAAGAAGCTGAAGCAATTGAGAAGAATGGTCTTTTCGATCTTAAAACATTCTTACCAAACAAACCAAGCGAAGTAGAGCTTAAAGTTATGTTTGAAATGTTTGAAGCATCTGTAGATGGTAAAGCATACGATCCAGAAAAATGGGGTCAATACTTCCGTCCAGCAGGTATGCAGGCTCCAGCAAGTTCTGATAGTAAACCAGCAGAAGCAGAAGCTCCAAAAGCAGAGGAATCAGCTCCGGCTCCTAAGCCAGCAGAAGATACTCCTCCATTTGAAGTAGATACAGCGGCTACTAAGGTTGAAGAACCAGCAGAAGAAAAAGCTGAAGGTTCAAGCAAGGCAGAAGACATCCTTGCAATGATTCGTTCAAGACAATCATAATAACTCCAATTTAGTATGGCAATTTACCTACACCTCTTAATCGGGGTGTAGGATTTTTACTTTATGGAGAATATTATGAATGACAGAATTATTATTATATGTAATAATATCAATATCAGTTGGACAAATAATATATAATATTATTAAGAACTAGGAGAATATTATGACGAAACCGTTCGACGTTTCAAAATTTAGAAAAGATATCACTAAGTCAATTGACGGACTTAGTATTGGATTTAACGATCCTACAGATTGGGTTAGCACAGGTAACTATGCGCTAAACTATCTTATCAGCGGAGACTTTCACAAAGGTATTCCGCTAGGCAAAGTAACAGTATTTGCTGGTGAATCTGGCGCAGGTAAATCATATTTTGCATCAGCTAACATTGTAAAGAATGCACAAGAGCAAGGCATTTTTGTTGTATTAATTGACTCAGAAAATGCACTAGATGAAGCCTGGCTTCATGCACTTGATGTAGACACAAGCGAAGACAAATTACTTAAATTATCAATGTCAATGATTGATGATGTTGCTAAAACAATTTCAACATTCATGAAAGACTACAAATCACTAGACGAAGAAGATCGTCCTAAAGTATTATTTGTCATTGATTCACTAGGTATGTTACTTACACCTACTGATGTTGATCAATTTGACAAAGGTGATATGAAAGGTGACTTGGGTCGTAAGCCAAAAGCATTAACAGCATTAGTTCGTAACACTGTTAACATGATTGGAGCCTATAATGTCGGCATTGTTGCAACGAATCATACATACGCATCCCAGGACATGTTTGATCCTGATGATAAAATTAGCGGTGGTCAAGGTTTCATTTATGCTAGTTCTATTGTTGTTGCTATGCGTAAACTCAAACTAAAAGAAGATGAAGATGGTAATAAGATATCAGATGTTAAAGGTATCCGTGCCGCGTGTAAAGTAATGAAAACACGTTATGCAAAACCATTTGAATCAGTACAGGTTAAGATTCCTTATGAAACTGGCATGAATCCTTACAGTGGCCTAGTCGACCTGGCAGAGAAAAAAGGGCTTCTATCAAAACAAGGTAATCGCCTAAAATTTGTAGTACGTGAAACAGGTGAAGAATTGTTAGCATTCCGAAAAGCATGGGAGCGCAATGATGATGGTTTGCTTGATAAGTTAATGCAAGATTTCGCTTTTGAAGATGAGATGATAAGTAATGAAGCAGAAGATACTGCTGAACTTACAGAGGAATTAGAAGAAGTATGAACGTAGATACATTTGCAGAACTTTGGGAAGCAATGCGCCCGCATTTTGCTGGCGGTTATGACAGCGCAGCGGAAGACTTTGTTACAGTATTGTCAGACCATGGCGTAGAACTTGAGGATTTTCGCGAACATATAT
>JAEORY010000562.1 GCA_016840645.1 Candidatus Borrarchaeota archaeon
ATCTCGTTGAACATCATGAGCTTTAGAATCAGCTTGATCGTGCCAGATTGCCCCATCCGTTTCAATTCCTAGACCTATATTAGGAATAGCAAAGTCAAGAACAAACGGTTGCTGTTCGCCAGCGACAGCGACTTTATATTGAGCAAATGTCCTATATGGTAAATCTAAATCCATGAGAGTTTTATACATCTTTCCTTCTAACTTGGTTAACTTAAGCATGGTAGGTTGTGGCTGTTGCATCTGCTCTTGAGGACTTCTGCCTTTGCCCTTCTTTTCAACTCTGAACGGTGGAGCCACACCAGCCGATGCACCCATTGCAGGTGCTCCTCCCATGCCTCCAGCCATATCTCCACCAGGCATACCTCCCATCTCACCTCCCATAGGTGGCATACCTCCCATCTCGCCGCCCATAGGTGGCATTCCTCCTCCCATACCTCCCATTCCACCTGCCATACCACCCATATCTCCCATTTGACCTTGCGGACCAACTAAAATAGCTTCCTCTCTTATTCTCTGAATCTCTTGATCGTAATCCTTATCAAATTCTTCAAGCAAAGTCTGAGACGAGATTAACCCTTTATCGTGAAGCTGCATAAGCATTTGTTTTAAACTAGACGTATCTCTTAACTGCAAATCATTCCATTTTATGTTTGGATATAAGTAAACTGTTTCACCAATCTCCTTGCTCTCTTCCTCATCGATAAATCCCTGCATCATTGCGATAGGAAGAAAAATATGTTGCTCTATCCATTCCGCTAACGCCGCTCTCCAACTCTCAAGTCTTCGTATCATAACCTCAACACCAACTTGAGCCGCACTGTAACTACTCATTTCCCCGTTTAATAATGCTTGGTTTAACATAAAGCCATCGAGAAGTTCCTTACCAATAAATTCAAGTTCATTGTTTATGTTGTGAATCTTTCCAGTTGCACCATGCCAAGTGTAATCAAAAGCATGATGAGTAACTAACGTCAAGTTAGGATCGTTAGCGACAGCAGAAAGCTGATTCGAAACATCTGATATGTCTTGTGGTCCAGCCGGTCTATCTTTGTCTCCAATCTTTACAACTCTAACAGGAATTATAAGTCTTTCAGCTACAATCCAGTTAGCAGTCATTAATTTTGTCTTGTACGCAAGGATGGTAAAAGCTCTTCTTAACAAAGGATTGCCATAAACACCATACGGACTAGGATTGTGCTTTATATGACTAACAGATCTATTAGAAAGAGGGATAGGAGCACCAGTAGAAACCAACTCAATTAATCTCTTAGGAAGATTGTCATAAATCTGTCGTGGACGCTTCCTTTGTACAATAGTTCTTAACTCTTCATCAGGAACCAAAGCAACAATAGGTTCAGAAACGAGAGGATTCATTTGTACCTCAATCCAATCAGGATTCAATATTACAATTCTACCAATAGATCCACCAGAGTGATTACAAGATTCTCCATTCGGGAGTCTTCCACTCCCACCACAATGCTTACATTCAACCTCAACCCAAGGAAAAACGTCTCCGATAAGAAAGTATTCATGACTTATAAGCTTGGACCAATGATTGATCCTTAATCTTTTAGTTTGACGTTCATAGTACTTTAGAACTTTGTTATTTTTGCATTCTAATGTGAATCCATTAACTGGAAAGCTGGAATTATGCACGGCAACACGATTAGCAATGTATGTATGACCACCACTAATCGTTAGATCATGAACTTTTCCTTCATATGGCGTTGATTTTATGTTTACGATTTTGCGTACAATACAATTCTTTTTATACATATATGGAGTATTACGGATCTTTGACTCATCAACACAAACAGATGAATTATATTTGTAGTTAATGGAAGCAAAGACACCACAAGCTCGTCTCGATATTCTGAAATTGTAACAAGTTTGTCTGTTTGTTTTCGATAATCTCGTACTACGAAAAGAATATTCTATTCCCAATCTATCACATATGTTAGATAACTGTTCACACAATATCTTAGAAACTCCTACTCCCTGGAATCCATTTATAGGATTAAAACAACCGTCACCTTCTAAAAATCCAGACAAAACATGAAGAAGAGTAGAATTTTTGCACTTCATTAATGATGGTATAAATCTTTTATCTCCATCAGTAGCCATTCCTGGACAAAAACCTATAAGATCATCTGCTATTTTTTTACCATAAGCAGCTACCTGTATAACAGAATTTATTTTTCTTATTGTAACAGATTGACCAGGATACAATTTGTTTATTGCAGTTTTTATTTTTAAAGCTAGATCCATTTCTTTAATTGAAATTGAGAAATAAACGCCTTTATAATATCTATGTGTTTTTCCTTTTTTGCTGATATGTTCATAAGGAATACCACAGCCTTCTGCTGAATAAATTCCTATTAACCATGCAAAGTCATCAGAGATAGAAAAACTATTATGTTCACTTTGATTATATTCATAGTTTGCTGGAGATATAAGGTAATCTCCTTTCTTGATTTCCCAAACCTGTTTCCACATTTGTTCTCCGTCTCTTTCTATCATAACCTCATGACCACCTGTTGCTTTTAATGTCCCGTTACTAACACCAGAGATTTTTATATGAAATAAATTTTCTTTAGCATCTCTGATATGAGTATCTTCAACAACACCGATAGATCCGTCATGACATCTAACTTCTTCTCCAATGCCAACTGAACTAATTGCTTTCTGAGAACCATCGGCCATTAATATTTGTGTCGATGGATGAAAACAATAAAAATCAACGGCAGCAGCGACCTTACATTCGTTGTCATAATAGAAACGACATTGGTGAACTGCAACACCATTTGCTGTTACAGTATATGTCCCAGGAACTCTTATGTCATATACGTCACCTTTATAGTCAAAAGACTCATTAGAGATAACTGGAGACACAACAAAATTTTTCCAGAAAAATCTTCTATTGTCTTTTCTTCCTCTAGTCCAAAATTCGTTTAATTTTCCAGGTACATATTCCGCTATCTTAGGCAAGTCAGAAGAAGAAATATTCAAAATATATCTGAATTTATTATCAGTCTTGAAAGTCTTCTTTGATTTACTTATAGGCTGTTTGTTTAATCTCGCCAGGATACCACAGCGAAAACACATAAGCAACAACTGATTTCCGAGATGACGAGAACAAGTTGTAATTTCAACGCATGAATTTTGTTTATTATAGGAACCATCAGATTGTATATATGCTCCTATAACGTGAAGTTGAAGTTTAGGGTCTAATAACGTTACTTGATCAGTAAACTTTTTTTCTGACCCTTTCCCTTTTACCAACTGAAAAGCAAAATCACAAACAACTTTAGACGAATTGCACGAAGC
>JAEORY010000027.1 GCA_016840645.1 Candidatus Borrarchaeota archaeon
AAGTTTCTTGACGAGTGAGATCAAAAACTATGATTGCTCCATTAGCACCTTTGCAATACGTTTCACGCACATCTCTAAAGAATGATTGGCCGCCGAGATCCCATATAACAAGTTTTACTATTTTATCTTGAACATAAACAGTTTTCGATCGAACATCCATACCGATCGTCATAATATAGTCTAATCTGAACATGTTGTCAACATATCGTTTTGCTAAACTGGTTTTTCCAACTGACGGATCTCCAAGAAGTACTATTTTAAAGGTATAGTCAACTTCTGAAGAATCTGAAGAATGAGTTTTTTCTTGCGTCATCAACACACCGCGAGATTATAAACACGTTCTGTGATGTTTTGGTTTATTATTATTTGACATTGACCGGATATTCTCAATAAACTCACACAGATCTCATAAACTGTCATATTATAATCTCAAGACGATATCATAAATTTTTTTTGGTCAACTCTAGATGGTTGAAAGAGAAAATTAACGTCTGAATTTGGTGATGTAATTATTTACTCTAAAAAACGTCCGGCAACACTCTTCTTAAAAATAGTTCATTATCTATACGATAAATTTTAGTAGTTCTATTATGCTTATAGAATACAAGTGCATCACAATACAAGTATGAGGGTTAAAGATGGAAAAAAGAAAACTAGATCAACGTGTTGCTGCGATATTCGATTTCGATGGGACTTTGGTTGAATCCCACCCACGGAGGAACATTGCCCATTTGAAAGTTGGTGAAGTGTTATTAAAACACCTAAATGTACAAGGATCGATCAAAAGAGAAGTACTGTTAAACCTTATCTCACAGATGGAAATTGAAATGAATGAAAAGCACATTTACGACCGCAATATTTGGTGGAAAGAAGCTGTAAAACGATATTTTAGTAAAGATATCTCAATTTCAGAATCAACTCTAACAGAACTAACTACTCTCTATTGGCAGACCGTGAGTGATGAATCTAAGATTTTTCCGGGAGTAGAGGATCTGCTGACATCTCTCTGGCAGAAAGGCATTAAGCTTGGTTTAATGAGTGATACTGATGGATTGGAGGGTATGAAGGCTAAGAGAATCGAAGACGCTGGGTTAGTCGAATATTTTGATGCAATTATTATTCCTGGGGAAGATACTAAAGAAACGAAGCCAAGCACACAGCCGTTTATCAAGATTTGTGAGCTACTTGGAGTCGCCCCTGAGAAGTGCGTTCATGTTGGGGATAATCCTAAAGTGGACATTTTAGGAGCTAAGGAATTGGGAATGAATACAATCATCCTTACGCCAGATAAAACTCAATTTAAAGAAAAAATCTTGATTCCGGATTATCTTATTGAACTTAAAGATATTAAGAAACTGGAAGAGCTTATCCCTGAATTGCTACTTCAAATTTAGAATTTGAAATGCACAAGAAGCAAGAATGGTCTTTTCTTTGTGAAAATTTATTCTAACTCAAATTCATTATTGTAATAAACAACTAATAATAGACAAATCTCAATGCTATAAAGGATCAGGAGCCAATTTGATGAAAAATCGCGAAATTCCATTTGAATATGTTCGCTTAACTGGGAAAGCACCTGCTCAAGTTTCTCAACATCAGAAAGATGGGATTTCAGAGGAGTATATCAAGAGGCGTGTACTTTACTCCTCAGTAGAAGAAAGAGAATATCTTCCAGATGAATCATTTAAGTTAATTTTTAAATTTAGAAAAGGACACAGAAAACCAATTTTAGTGGAGATATTTGTGAGAGAGAAAACATATAATAATCTCATAAGAGAATTAATTGTATACGGAGTCCATATAACAAAGGTGTAACTCAAATGACACGAATTATTGAGATGGAACTAACTGAATTAGAAATTCCAAAAGATATGTTCAAAAAAGTTCCAAAAATGGCGTCCGCGCATCTTTATATGCTTTCTAAGGAGACTATGGCGATAACCTTTGATAAATCACCAGAATTTGCTCAAAAAAGCATTTGGAATGATAAAATCATCATAAAGGAGACTGATAAATCGTTAATATTTGTTTTACCACAAATCGTTACTAGTTTTTATCACATTATTCCGACCAATGTCTCTGTCTCAGTTTCTCAGAAGACTGACACAATCCATGTAGACATAGAATAAGAAAATTCATTCCAGTCTGGATTCTTGACTACCAAGCATATTCTGAATCAAATAGCTTGGTGAAAATTAGATAAGATAAAAAAAAAGGTGAAGTTCAAGGTTTTTTAACGACCATTATTTCTTGTACGCCACCACCATATAACGGAAGATGCTCAAAAGTCTTCATATCGAAGCCAGTTTTTTCATAAAGTTCTCTGATATAAGCCATGTCTACAAATTCGGTGAAATTTGTGAAGATCTTTGATAATTGAGATTGCAGACCAATCGCTAATCGCTTTGAAGGATGCCCCACTGGAAGGCTTACAGCGACTACAGAGAAGCTATAACCACCAGGTTTGAGGACCCGATAGATCTCCTTTGTTAAATGATTATAGTGCTTGCGATTCAAATACTGATGTAAGTTAATGGTAAGCACCAGGTCGGCAATATTATTGCTCGCTGGCAGTTTCTGCTTGGCTACATCCATTTGGCGTAGTTGTACAGTCTTCATGCCTAGCTTCTTAAGCCTTTGATTGCCATTTTCCACTACCTTCCAGTTAAAGTCAAGTCCCACGCCTCTGATTTTATGGCGACGAGCAAGCTCTTCAAGAAAGTAACCGGTTCCACATCCTATATCAAGCACAATGGAATCGTTCTTCAGCTTTATATCGAACTCTTCGAGATACAGTGGTATGTCACGACATAACACGCTACTACATGCGTCGAGATGATTTTCGATAAAATCGTACTTTTGTGTCCCCATTAATGAATCTACGCAATGTCGACTCCAGATATTTGAAAGATGGCGTTCATCCAGCGTTTTCATCCAATAAAATGATTCGTTAAGTAAGGATCTTATTATCCCGTTCTTGTCGTTTCTGAAATGGACTGCAAGAGGCTGTAAACAGTAGAAACCATTGTTACGATAGATTATGTTCGATGTTTCCATTAATTCCAGCCACACATTTAATTTTGATTCGAACTGTGCTAGATCATAAACAGTATCCTTATCGTCTATCGATACGAAACCATTACCGTTAGTTGCATATTCAATAATGCCCTCTTTGGTTGCAACGTATTGATCTCCATTGCTTTGAAATGCGTCAAAAAATCCACACCTTAATCCATTCGCAATTTCTGCTGTAACGATGAATGGTTCTATGTATTCTTTCAGGAAATTGATGGCAAGTCCGTTGCCTAATCCTTCGGTTATACGAATATGATTGCCTTTGGTATCGTTTCCTTCTTTTTTAGTTTGTGATTTACGTCCTCTAGTTGTTTTTTGGGCCATTTATTATCACCACATTAGATTTTAAATAAAAAAAGATGGAAACTCCATTTTATGTTTTTACAGCAAAGAAAACGGCCTGTCTTCCTCTAAAAATCATCGGTATGATCTTTGTGACTTTGAATCCAGCTTTCTGTGCAATGTCATGCAAATGCTCCTTTGTCCTCCAGCCTGTGAACCCGCTGAAGAGGAATTGGAAATTGGTAGCCGTAGACAACATGAGCGTGTCGTCTGCACCGTCACATAACGGTACAATGCTTATAAATTTACCACCAGGCTTTAAAACACGATAGATTTCATCTGTTACGTTTTGATCTCCGTATTTTGGGAAAAAGTGATGGAAGTTTATAGCGGTTATTAAATCGACTGACGAATCACTTAAAGGAATTCTATCTGTTGCTAAATCTACGCATCTGTATTCCAGTCGGCTACCAAGCCCAGCTGCTTCAGCCTTCTTTTGCCCCATTTCACAAGAGCCTAGATTGTAATCGAGGCCAATACCTTTTGCACTGGGATGTTTGTTAGCGATTTCAATTAACCAATCGCCCACCCCACAACCTAAGTCGAGCACTAAAGGATCGCCTTCATCTAGATTCACTCCAAATTTTGATAATGACATCAGCAATCCTGCTCTCACATTTTGCGGTACACGTTCGGTATAGGTCGCACCTTCCTCTGGAGAACCGATATCATCGTATGCCCTAGTTCCAAAAAGCTGTCGAGGATAATCACCAAAGGACGGTTTGGCATAATACTCTGTGAGGTTCATCATAGCTACGGCGATACCAACAGGTGTATCGGTTCTTAAATAACTCCCAAGTTGCGTGAGTTCCCATTTGCCGTTATCAACTTCTTTTACTATCTTGAGTTGTGGTGCAGAAAACAAATCAAACAATGCACCTATTTTTTGCTTACATACTTCGATCTCCTGTTCCATGTTGAGAGGATCGAGATCAATCTTGTCGTTATCAACGAGGTATTCTGCAAGTTCAGCAATTGTCATCGGTTTGTCAAGTGCATCAAATATTCCCACTTTAAAAGCAATCATTACGGCATTTGTTGTGTAAGCTAACGGGAAAAGATGTTCTGAGTAAAGTGTAGCTTCTGTGGCATACTGCTTATGCAGATCAGATGGCATCTGCTGCAATTGTTCTTCAGTTGGCTTTGGGATTTCATAGATTCCTTCAAGAGACTTTGTTTGTTCAAAAACTTTGTCTTGTTTTCGTTCTAATTCTTGAATAGTCATTTTTGTTTACCCCATTTTCACCCACGATATGTTTTCCAAAACGAGTTGTTTCGGAGATGTGTCTTAGGTGAGTTCATATTTTTCAATGAACTCATTATCTTATAGACGAGTTCATATTTATAACTTTAACTATTTTTATGATAATTTAAAATAATATTAGGATGTCAAAACTAAATAAAACTGTTAAATACAAGAAATCTAAAGAAATAAGAAGGCGACAAAAATCCCCTCTAAAAGAATGACATTTTTTTTAAACTGAACATCTAAATGTATAATAATGAAAAAAATTGTATCAACTCTAATTTCGAACAAGAATAGACTTGGGCGTTATATATCACTTGGCTGAATTATAGCAACAGAATTCCAGGAAAATATAATTGAACCAAATATTTCAAAACATAAGATAGGATAGGTAAAATTGCCATACTAACAAGTCGTCCTGCGTTTTTTAGGTTTATTCCCCATACATTTATTGCTTCAGCCCTGTTGCTTACGACATTTAGTCCAAGAACTTCAAGAAAATAATCTGTTGGTATATCTACTCGCATATCTAATCCACGCATGACTGCATCAATTCTCAAAATAGTAAAACCACACGCTTTCATCATGTCTAAATCTTTGTCTAACTGAATATAATCAGGATTATAGAAATCTATTCGATAAGTTACTCCAGATAGAGGGTCAGGATGTTCCTCTGGAAAATCAGCAGAAAATGTTGATAGTGGAGATAAAAGAATTATACCCGTTAGTAGAGCAATCCATAATGAAGTTATTATTAATTGACGGTTTATATTAAGAATCCTCCTATAAGCGAAACTGATTTAGAGTATATCTTACTTTTTCTACTTTTAAAATTAGAGGTTTTTCAAAGATTGAGTCTATAAATTCTTAGAAACTTGTCAATAGATGAAAAAACAATCTATATTGCACTGATAACTATATTCAGAATATTAAACAGACAAAAGCCTTATTTCATTTGTCGAACTAAGTCCTTTTTCTGTTATAACATATGGTAAACTCTCATCAGTCAGATTAATGCTTCCTTTTCTTAAAATCGCAAATCGTTTGCTGTTAATCAATCCTTTCCTCAATTCTAATACTTTTCTAGAGTATGCATAAAGACAATCCTCTCCTATGGGGGTAGTCTTGCCTTTAAAACTTCTTACTTGACTGATTATAAGAGTAAATAAACCATATCGTCGTGTCTCACAGTGTATTCGGGCCAGATGTTGTTCAAGTAACCTTCTTAGAGCTATTTTTTTCTCTATAGAACATAATTCTAAGCGATACAAATTAGAAATTGTATCTATAATTAGAAGTTTAAACGGTCTTTCATTTAATAGATCCTTTAAATTCTTCAGATACTGTATCTGTTGAGTGAAAGTTTCTGGTTGGAATACTGCAATAAAATCTGAAATATCAGTTTTATCATCAATTTGAGCTATTCTTCGAGTATTAAACTTATGTTCCGTATCAATATAAATGGTAGAGAGTTCCATCTTCGCTACATTGATAAGACTCTGATATGCTAATGTTGATTTTCCAGTTGCTGCTTCTCCGAAGACTGTTGTAACTTCGCCAGTATGCAATCCTCCCTCTAAGAGTCTATCGATAAATGGCATTCCCGTTGGAAGAATAGGTTTGTGGTCCATTCCACTTCTCAATCCTCAATATATTGAGATAGAATTTGCTTAAAAAGAAGTTAAGACCTATACTCATCTACAACTTGAGTAGTAGTTAATATAATTCATCATTTTGTTGAATTTATAAAAATCAATGTTTTAAAAAAAATGAGAGAGCACAGAATCAACGAGATTTCGAGCTGTCCTATCTCTTTCATTAATAAGTTTTATTGCTTCATGAACCAGTTGGTTCTTTGATACCGTGTACGCTCCGGATTCAGCTTTTTTCAAGATATCAAGGTCGACAAGACGATCTAATTGCAATTCTACATCATCATGAAATCGGAAAAATCGAGCCAGAGAATCCTTTGTATGGATTTCATCATCAGTATGCCATAAGAGATGATTAATAAGGCGTTGACATTGCCTTACTTCTCGTTCGATCGCCCATAAAGCACCCAAGAATACTCCTCCCATTAATATATAGTAAATATAGTGGTTATGATAGTTTTTAGATGAGTTCTTATAGTTATGCAGAGCTGTATTTAAGGGCAGCACTATTTATTCCCTATGTAGAAATAACTCTTCTTTTTCACAAATATAAGTTTTTCTGAGACGCTTTAGTTCAAGAAAAACATTGATCATCAACCAAACATATATTTCGTTTAATAACACAACTCTTTCGTTTAACAAAAAGAAGGATATATCGACAATTTCTACCAATACTACACACAAGATAAATAGTAATAGTTTCTTTAAACCATCAATTAGCATTAGAATAGCATTCTTATGAACGATGGGCAATTAACATAAGAATTATTTAAATAAAGTTTAATGTAGTAAGACCTATTTAAAGTTTAAAAAGAGACGCGCCTTCGCGCTCGCATAAATCGATTAGTGATTTAAAAGGTATCAGGTAAGTTTATAAGACGTTACATCAGAGGTGTTATTTCAAAAAACTTTAGATTTAAGGCGGGGGCATGAAATAAATTACGCAAGAAACGCTCTTTAATCTTAAATGGCTTACTAAACGATATTACAAAAGGAAAGGGCTTTTGGCACTCGATATTTCACATTGGCAGCATTATAATAAGACTTCAATAAAAAAGATGATGTGTAAGAATGCCTTATTTCTAAAAGATTCAAACGATAAGCCTTATGGGATAGTAATTCTTAAAGATTGGAAAAGAATAATCGGGGTTAACCAAGGTTACCAAGTAGCACGTCTCCAACGGCTTTTAAAGAAAGAAGGAATTGGTGATTTAAAATTCATTTTAGTTGGCAAGATGGGCTTTTCAGAGTCTATCGAAGGATTTGCTCGTAAACAGAAGATTGATTTAAAATCTGAAGCAAGTATGTGCTATGAATACCCTGTATTAGGAGAATTTGTGCGCAAGCTAAAACGATCAAAGGAAAAAGGAATACAAGAGGAAGAGCCAGAGGAAATTGACACGCTATCTGAAGACAATATCGAAGATATTAATTTTTCATACAGAAAAGATACTGAAAAGGAATCCTTCCTTGATTAGAACAGAAATTCTTGTATCTTGAGCCTTTTTTTAAGCGTGATTTTTCATTTTTTTGTTTTAAAAATTGATTCAAAAATTGGTGTGATTTTATAATCAATTTAAAATATAATCTCTGAGAAAGTATGCCAGGTCGTAAGTTGCATTTGTCTTTTGGATTCATATTTGGTTGTTTTAACTTATGCGACGGGAAGTCCCCTTCCGAAAGGTGGGGGATGAAAGCCGCTGGCTTTATATAGTTTTTCGGTGAGATGTATGTTTGGTATGGTGCTGTAACCCGCACCCGCAATTCCCCGACTGGGGTGGAGGGATATCCTCCCGTAAGCGACCAGTCAGCAGAGTGACCGGGGTAAGCGTGAGGAAGCCCGTGCATGAGGTCGCTATCCAGCATCGCAAGAAATTCCCCTGAATAAGGGGCAGGATAGTGAGTGAGCAGCGTGTGCAACCTGGTAAGCTTCCGTAAGCCCATAAACGTAGGCGAAGCATCGCTTCCCGTGAGGGAACGAGACCACCATGGAAAGCTGGAAACCCCATCCGAAAGGCTGGGGAGGATGTCACTGTTATACTCTCACTGTATCTAATTAAAATCGATGAAGCGGTGTTCAGCAATTCTAAATTAATGATTTTGTCATTTATAGGTCTTGGTACACTAATTTTAATGCAAATAGCTATTGCAACAGTTGCAAGTGTCTTGCCAGATTTCCTAGAACCAGCTACCTCGAAATATCACCGAGGATTCTTTCATAGTCAATTTATTTTAATTATTTCGGGTCTGCTGATCCTCTTGAGTTTTTTTGGTGCTATAATAACTTCAGATTTATCAACAAAAATACTCTCCGTTCTTCTTTCAGCAATGATTCTTGGATATAGTAGCCACTTGCTATTGGATTATTCGCTACCAAGATTTACAAGGAAAAAGCGGTTACATTTTCTTCAGAGATGGTGACCATTACTGTTCAATATTGATTTCTCAAAAGTTAGTTAAATATTACAGCGCTAATTTCTTTTTTAATATCCTTTTGAATTGCTCTGATTACTTTTCTAGCACTTGTTTTTGATATATAGCAGTCTTTGGTTATTCTTTCCCAGTTTAATTTAGAGAGATTGGGTTTTGTTAGAGTATCTTTAACATCTTTTCTATCACTTAATTTAGTTTCAGAATTAATTTGAGTCCCATTTTCGATGTGTTTTTGTGCTTTGATAGTAAAGACGAGTCTTGGTTTCTTCATATTCTTCTTTTTTTCTTGAGACAGAAGACCTAACTCTTTCAGTTTCTGAATATGGTAATAAACTGAGTGATAAGATTTCTGTAATTGTTTGGCAATCGTTTTCACACTGAGACGATCTTGATCATATAAGAGTTGAAGTATTTGACTACGCAAATCATGTCCTTTTTCATAGCCAGAAAATGATCTGATATTTCCTTTGATTTCATCTAAAGGCAGAATTCGTTTGGTTCTTTCTCTGTTCTGACTTTGAGAATTAAGACAGTTATTTAAAGAAATAAATTCCTCTGTTGTAGACTCCTTCGTCCATGCATACAATAATAGTGCAATTGATTGTACGTCTGGCTTTATGATGTACTTTTTGTATCCTAAACGCTTGAAAAGCTCTTGTGCCGTCAGAATGACATCGAATGGAATGTCTAGAACCGCACCGAAATGTTGGATATAGCAATTTACAAGATTAGTGAACTGTTTGTTCTCCAGCATTCGGGGAGATGACTTTACAAGTTGTGTAAAAACAATTCGGTTAGCTGCTTGAAGAACCTTACTCCTTGAGACTAGTGGATGAGTAGCGGACATTATTTCTTGAAGGGTTCGTGGTGAATAGATGAAACTGACTCCCCACACTAGAGCAGTTGCAGCAGCCATAATACTATCAAGATGTGTATACTGGGGGATTTCTTGTAGTATTTTTTTGCTATATTGTTCTGCATCTCGAAGAATTACCGACGGAAGTTCTAATTGTGCACATATACGATATATTTCGTTATTAAAGAGTTTTTCTCGTGCATCACATTGGTATGACCTTTTTAATTTCTTGTGCAAAATTCTGTAGCTCATGTAACTTTGAGTTGATACAGGCTTATTATTAAACGAAAGTTTCTTATCTTTGTCCTTCTGTCTCCATTTGTAATTTGCTCTCGTTTCCGAAAAATCAAATGGCCTGTCTTCAGCAACTATGCCACAGTGCTCACAAACAAGTTCCGTGTTCCTAAAATTAACTAAGTATGAGCCACATTCTGTACAGCATTCTTTGTAGTATGTTTCTGGAACTGTGGTTGTTAAAATTTCCATTTTGTGTCCTCCAACAACTTTTTACAAGACTTAGATAACAAAAGAACGACTTTTATTATGGGATGTGCTAAGAGATTTTTGTCAAAGTCATTCTTTACTTCAAAGCATCTAAATCTATGCTCTATGTTTATTTCCTTTGCAATAACTTTGTTTTTTCTTTGATTTGTACTATTCAGTTTACTTTCGCCAATCACCTAGGGGTGATTGTATTTTCTGGGCGTATTGCTTTCTGTTTAAACTGACTAATTGTTTAATTGTAGTTTATTTTGTTTTATAAACTTTATGTTTATTAATATTTTTTTAAAAATAAGACTTAATTTTTTGCTAATACTTCGACAAAACCATTCAAAAAGAGTATGCTATTCTTAGGAGTAAAAGAAGCGAAATGATTTTCCACGTATAAAAAACCATCATGAATAGTAGTTTAATGAGATCTACAATTAGTGACGTCCAGTAAACAATAGTTTATGTTTTTAGAAAAACTTAAATATATCCTCAACTGTTATATTATGCGGAAGCTATATTTAGTTTTTTCATTTACGCGAATTTCTTTACAGTAAAATGATATGTGAGATAAATAGTCGTAAAGAAGGATGTAAGAAATGTCTAAAAAAGGTAAAAAGTCGCAACCTACAGGAATAAGCATATCAAACTTTTCTGAGGATGATGTTCGAATTTTAACTAGCCTGTTCAGTGTGTTGGCTAACGAGAAAAGACTCGACATATTGAAAACGACTATAGCTGAGGATATCACTCGTTTGAAGGATTTAGCGAAAGAACTTGGCGAAAAAAACAGTGCCCAAATTGCGTTGCATGCTAAAAAGTTATTTGATGCAGGTTTACTAAAAAAAGAAGGTGCATCTCTTAGAGATTCACGTGAATACATCCCAACGATAGTAGATGAGACTTATGTATTCCTAAGAATAGCACTAAAATACGCACAGATTGTTAATTCCAGAAGGACTGAATTAGAACTGCAGCAACTAAAAGCGAATGCAGAGGAAGCAAGTAAGAGATTGGCAGACAGTCCAATACTTGCAGGAACGGTATCTTTTTCAGATATTTCTACAAAATATGATGACTCGTTAACGCTAGCCCATGAAGAATTTTTAGACTTAGTAAGTAAATTTGCAAAGATGGTCAACCTAAAAGAAATCTAATTTCTTTATTTATTTTTTAGTCTTTTTCATTTATTTTCTCAGTTCTAAGCATAGGATATTTCTTTTTATATTGATTCTTAAGGAAAGGGAACTTATTAGCATTGTTTAACTACTAGAAAGTCTGTATTTCTTTTTGTTTTTAAAAATATTTAATTTAAGACTTCTTTTTAAATTAACTATGAACCATAACTATAGAGAACCAATGGAGTTCAGAAACTTGAAAGTAGCGAGTTTAGATGATTTTAACCTGGCTATACGTTCGGCATTGCAAGCCATTCTTCAAAAAGTTGGCCTTGTGACGCCATATGACCTTCAACACATATTAGACCAAATGAAAATTGATCTTGATGGAAAAGAAAAAAGAAAAAGTCTAGAAGAGCTGTCTGATTCAACGGGTAGCAAACTGGTTTACGGAAATATCGAATGGGACTCCATTCTGTACCCTTATGTTCTCACTCATAAAACCTTCGAACTCCTACGAATTTCATTAACAGAACTAATTTCCCACTTCAAGCAAAAATATAGAATCAGTCGTAAAGAGATGTGCTCTATATTGATTGGAGTACTGATTCTCTCGTTTAAAAAACAGATAGGTAATGTTGAGGACAAAGACAGATTTCAACATCGTTAAATAGTTGATATAAGAACAAAGTTGTGAGACATTCGATGTTAATACCGAGCGAGCAAATTCCGTTTCTATTAGCAGTGACAATTATTGCTATGGCTTTTGGGTGGCTAGTCAGAGTTGCTTACTGGATCGTGCCAATATTAGGACGTATCGGTAAAAGAGTCCTTGATATTCTTACATTCATTGGAAGTATCGCTCATTACACCGGCCATATTATAGGTGGTTATTTAGTGAGTCAGGACTTTCGTATGGTGTATCGAGCACACCCTAATTATTCATATGCTGCAGGTTATTTAGTCCCAGCAACATATCAAAAACAAACTATATCAAAGAGTAACGTAACAAAAGAGGATGTACAAGCATCTTCTTTGTTCCTTAATTTACGACGTACCTCTACAGTAGTCCTGATGCCTTTTCCTTTCATTATATTACTAATGGGAGTTACTTTCGTCCTCTTTTCAACTATAGTTGATGCAACTGGTCTATCTCAATTTAAACTTGTTTATTTCTGGGTTCATTTGTCATTGGCTTGGCATTTGCTTCCTGACGATGAAGATCTCATTTCAATCTATAACGCCCTGTTAATGAGACATATAGGTTCCCTCCTATTAGGATTTGCTAGCGCTTGCGGAGTAGTGTTTGTTATTCTGTTTGGCACGCAACTCTGGAATTATCCATCAATTGCATCAACCATAGTCACTTATACACCTTTTAGCCCTGGTACATTTGGATTCCTTGTAAGCATTGCTTTCATAACCTTGAGCATTGTGTTAGTCATTCTACATCTCAATTTCAAAAAAGTCTCTGGAAAAAGTAAGCAAATAGCTGATAACGCGTGGCTAAATAGCGTTTATCTATGGAAACTTAAATTTGGCAGACAATGGTATTCTCCGCTTAGAAACACTGAAGAACCGTCGGTTGTTTCCACAAACCGTTTTACCGCGAAAAGATTAGTTATAACTGGACTTAAGCTGTTAATATTGATAATCTGTTCCTTTATTGGAATTGGGTTCATTATCCTGTTCCTTATATTATGAAGATATGAAAAAGTGAGTTAAAATGATCAACGACTTAAGGGGAAAAAAAATCGAAGTAATTCTCGTCACAGGCATAATGATGGTAGCTCCGCTTCTTTTCTTCTTATTATTAAGTTCATTCAGTATTTTCCTCCTGGTTGCTGTAATTGAACTATTCTGTATCGCTTTTCTTGGCATCAGAAGAAGGGCAAGGAGCCAATTAAAAAATGAACGAGCAAATCAAACAACCAAGATTCCATCCTATAATATCGAATCCACAAATATCCTCCAATCAGTCAATCATAAAGAAAAGAATAGAGTGAATAATGGAAATATTCAACTACAAATTCCCGACTTAATGAATGATGAAAGTCTCTTCATTGTCGACACCTTCAATGAATTAGAGTTCTTTGAAGTTTTTCTAGACTTAAAGGGAAAGGAAGAGACTGTTATGCTCGTCACTAAAAACCCTAATTCTCTTCCAGAATGGGTATGCGGCATTATGGCATTTAAAATTGAAAAATTCACACATACACAAACCTATACGCAGGAAAGCATAACAGCTTTACTTGATCACTTAGTTGGAAAAACATTCTCAATTTCATATGTAACCGATCTTGATCATGCCTACATTCGAGTAATAAAAGAACGACCTATTACTACCACATTTCCTGCTGCTGCAAATGTCTTGATTGCCGAATTGTTAGAAGATTTCTTGTTAGTTTATGACGCATTCATCACAGAGTTTCCAGGTTGCGAAATACGACAACTTATCGATAAAGCACTGATCAGCCATTTGTTCGGGGCGCTTGTAGACTTTGAATCACAATCTGAAATCACTGCACTTACTGCAAAAAAGAAAGATATTGAGACAGAATTAGAATACAATAAAGTCGAAATACAATCTGTTAGGGCGTTTTTCTTACCTAAACAACTCAGAAATAGATACGGAACTATCGAACGAACTAATGATTTGTATTATTATGATATGACAGAAGGCGATCTTGATGTCACACCATTCTTACTTGCAACCATGGCTATGCAATTCCAGAATTATTTAGCGTTTTTAGTAATCGCAGTGATTTTACTTGCGATTTGGACTCTAATAAAAGAATTAAGGAATAAAAATGAACCTAGTGCTACTGTAAGACTCAAAAGAATTGTCCCTGTTTTTGAAAACGTCTGGATAAGCGGAAATTATGCCTTTGTCCAAAAAAGAGGAAACATAGTCCATGCTCTAGCAATTCATCAAATTGGTGAAGGAATACCCCGAACGGTTAGCAGCAGTTCATATTCTCAAGAAAGTCCTATAACAAAAACCGATGGCTTGCAGAGACTTTTCAGGACACTTTCTAAAAACAGATCGAATTTAAGGTCATTTGTTCATGCGAAGGGTCGTATAGCTAACACAAATGTTGAATTAGTTGATGAAGAAATATTGGACGGCAGAAGGATGCTTTACAATCCTGAACCATACTATCAAATTACACCATATTTCGTTGTAACTCAGCCGTTTGTGTATGATGGGCAAGAGAAGCTTAACGATTTGTTAGCGAGATTTGATGAAGCGAATCAGCAGCTGAAAGTTTCTATTAAGAATGCTTTTCCAACTCTGAAGCTTATACCCACAAATCCAAAGAAAGTCTCGTTGAGTCTTGAATATCTTTTATCCCAGCTCTATTCTTCGTATTCTATTGAAGCTGTGAAACTAGATCAATCACAAAAAGATTCGGAAATTAAAGTAGGAGTCTTCAAAAGACCCTTAGAGGCGGATAGCTGTTACTTTTCAAAGAGACAAAGCCAAGGATTTTTCGAGGTAGTTAGTGGAGTAGCTAAAAGATATCAACCAGCTCAATTTGCAATTCCAGCAAAGACTGAGAATACAATCTTTTTGGGCTATGCCGTAGACACAATATCCGATACTGTTACAACTCGTGAGGTCGGTTTTGATATACAGCATTTGAAAACAAACATAGGCGTATATGGATTGGATCGGATTACAACAACAAGACGCATAATTCACGAGTTGTGCAAAAGACAATATAATGTGATTTTAATTGATCCACAGTATTCAGAAAGGGCAAAGAGAAATGAACCAAACTATTTTGATCTTCCAGCACACTCATTAAAATTAGGAACTGATTTTAGTTTTAATCCACTAGATAGAATGGGCGGAAACATAGGGGACTTCATTGATGGCTTTCTAACAATATTACAGAAAATTTATGGCAAGGGAGATCTTAGTCGTTGGCAATTTGTCACCAAGAAATTAAAAGAACTCTATGAGTCAAAAATGAATGATGGTGAGAATGATCCTACTTTAATTGAGTTATTAGAATGCTTAGAATTCTCCGAGGATGAAGAATTCATCGAATTTGGCACTCCTGCACTTGAAGAACTAAAAGATGTTTTGGAAAGAATTTTATCAGACCGAAAAAGAATCGCTGCAATTGGTTCTACAACTTCACATCCATTTCATATGCTGTTCAACACTGAAGGTTTAACCGTAATTGATCTATCAGACTTTAGCGATAGGAACTTCCTATCATTCCTCCTTCAACTCCTGATTCATTCAATTCACACTTACCGAAGATACAACCCCTCAGGCTCTCAAAACACCGTATTAATCATAGAAAATTCCGATATGATCTTCCCTGAGGCTTCATATCTCGTAGCTTATCGTTACAGATCGAGAGTAGAGAAATTCTTTGCTTTGGAAAGTTTGCGGAACACAGCACTCATCGTCTCTATGGAGTCGCCTAGCGAAACTCCTTATCTGTTCAATCTTCCAAGAACGAAGGTAATAGGACGTGTCACTAGAGCCGCAGATATAGAAATAGTTCGTGATACATTAGGATTGAAGGAGAGGGGTATTGATGCTCGTTCGCCTCATCCACTGCAGGAAACGTACTTAAGAACTATGAAGAGTAATCACGCCATATTATACTTGCAGAAAAAAGGCGAAGAAGCGCAATATGTTCCACTGAAAGTTGAAGAACTGCTAACAATTCCTAGATCAACTGAGAGGGATGATGATCAAAAAACTGAATCACTCCCACCGTCACCGATATGGAATAATGGAAAATTAAAGCAAACAGTACTGGAAAAAGATTTCGGCAGTGACAGTGAAGTTGATCTGTATTACAGTATTTTGCATACATTAAGAGATATGGGCGATCGGGGTGTAATATATTCTGCACTTTCAGAAATGTTACATGATACTACTGATGAAAAACAACTTGCTAAGGCAACAATAAATTTGATCAAGAAACGATATGTTTTTCGGAAAGAATACACTCCGAGAGATTCATATAAACCCCTTACAACTATTGGTATAAGTCCAAAAGGACTTCAGGCCATTGAAGAGTATGAAATGAAGAAAACCCTGAAGATGCAGCAATCGATTAATTCTGGTAAATCCTTTACAGATAGTAATAATGATTCTGACAAAAATATCGAGATTGATCATCCTGAACTTCCACAGACATCTTTAATCAATAGCGAACCTGGAATTGAAAGCTATCTTAAATCAATAGAAGAAAAAGCATCCTCAAATGATGCAAGAAACCTATTGAAACAGGCAAATGAATTAAGGAACAATTATCCTCAAGCAGCAACGTCCTCAATAGTCTTTTGTTATGATGCGATAAAAATAGCGCTCCTACGATTACTTGAGATTGATACAGATGCAAAAATAGAGTTAGATCAAATTGTACGCGCTTTAATTAATTGCGAAATTGCTCTTCCTATTGACTATTCAGGCTTACAAAACATTATACAAAAACATAAACTGGCAATAGTTAAAGGAATTATGCTCGAACAAGCGGATATCGACTCCATAATTGGGGATACTGAACTCATTATAGCTGAATTAGAGAAATTCAAACTTAAGGTCAGAGACCGTATACGCGTAATTAAACAACTGTTAAGTGACGACCCATTAGAAGAACAAGAAATTGAGAACATCAAAGGAGAAAAAATCGAACAATGTGCTCTTTTTTTAGGGCGGATGCTGGAAATGCCAAATAGGTAATATTCGATATTAATCGAAAGACTTCTGGATGAGCTGCAAATGGCTCATTTTCAACCTCAATTGCCACTATATTCGAAAGGGGATC
>JAEORY010000563.1 GCA_016840645.1 Candidatus Borrarchaeota archaeon
AAGGCTTCCTCGGGAGGAGAGTATTTAAGTGTGGTGTTAACAAAGGTTTTTGTATCGGATCTTTTTTCCAATTGCCCTATTAGTATGCGTGCATATTTTTGTCGCTCCTCTGAAGAAAGTCTCGGGAATTTCTGAAGCAATTGATCGAACCAGGACAATTTTCTTTTTACGGGGGAATCGGATGTCAGAATACGTGTATTAAAAAGAATCTTCGCTGCATGCTCTTTCCCTTTACTTGCGAGCTGAGTAAACATAGGGTCTAGAAGAGATTTATCTTTCCCTTCCCATCCGCCGTGCTCCTCCTGTTTTGCCCAAATATAGAAGGCGAGCAAGGGCCCGCCGGCCTCTAATAGTAATTGGCAGAGAAAACCTGAAAAATGTAATGCGTGTTCATGTTTTTCGGTTGTCATCAACCAATCGGTGGCTATGGTTTTTAGAGCCAGTGGGAAGTGGGAAGTCGCTTTTAGTGTTTTAAGGAGACTCGCTCTCTCTTTAATAGAAAGATCTTGGTCTAAAGCATTCTTGAGGTACCGGGAAATGACAGGGCCGAGTTCTTCTTGATTCAGCTTCATGAGTTCACGAGCATAAACGAGAGGGTCGCCCCTTGTTTCCAGGTCAATGGGCATCAGTTCCTGAAGCGTGGAAATTTCGTCATCAGTTAAAGGAATGGATGGGAGATTTTGGTAAACAAGGGGATGTAGCGCACCCTTAGAATTAAGACTTAAGATTAATCCTAACTTTTTGACAATTGCATGTTCGCTCTCTAGCAACTCAAGGCAGGGTCTCAAGTTGCCGGGTTTGGGCAGCAGGTGCTGAACTTTCTCCAAGAGCTCCGGATTTGCAGCGAGAATCTTTAAAGATTCCTCAAAATTGTAAGGGAGGCAGATTGTCGAGAGGAGATCGCCTCCAACACTGAATTGGATATGATCCCCGTTAATGATATCTCCCCCCTCAGCCCAAGCGAGGACATTGAGGAAAGCGATAGAAAAGAGGATGGCATTGTCTTTGTTATGCGCAATAAGATCAAGCAGGGCATCCAACCGAGTACCGGACCAAAGATCGCGGTTTTCTTCAACAAATTTTGACAGGGCAACATTGTTAAATTTCGAGTTTCCTAAGAGCAATAAGAGAGTCTGGAAGATAAGAGCCGCAGCTGATGACCGATTTTTTGGAAGATGATCGTCCCAGGTTTTCCGCATCCACCTTTGTTGTAATTTTTTATCGTGTAAACAGGCGTCAATCAGGTCGTTGACAATTTCTGGGTTTTCATTGGTCAATCCCTTCACGAGTTTATAGGCGAGCTTGAGAAAATCACTCCCTTCGTAGTGCGGTGTGCTTTTCGCAGCTTCTCCGTGCCACATTTTTCCTTGTAGGATATCGAGAAATGCACCTGCTGGATTGAGTCCTTCAGCCGCAATTTCTTTATCCGTTTGTCCCAGGAGAATGGGAGTCGCGTTAAAACCGATATCGCCTGTTGTATAGATGGATGTCCGCTTGAGAATTTCGACATTAACGATATCGATTATGCCAATGGTGGCAAGTCCAAACACGGATCCGTCCCCGGGTATTGGCAGTATTAAGTTTTTAAAAATTCCCCCATGAGTCACCTTGTCGTAATCGTCGCCAAAGAAATTGACCATAGCAAAGTGGGCAGCAGTAGCTGATCCCATGGAACCGCTAAAGTGATTGCGGATGTCGTAATCTGTTTCGATACAGAAAACCTTGAAAAAGTGTTCAAAAGCCTCGTTTAGTTCATCATCGAGCTCTAAATCGCTTCCATGCACATGGTAATAGATGTCTCCAAGCCATCTGGGAAACAGGGTGCGCGCGATTTTTTTAAGAGGCCCCGATCCACATTGATAGACTGACTTCAACCCAGCAGATTTGAGAAGATGGCGTTCAATGTCTCCAAAAGTGGTGTCAATATTGAGGCCCTTATGCCGAATTTCATGATCAAAGATTTCTTTTAGCTGAGCCTTTTCTTCACTTGTGAGTGGTGAAAGGGGGATTGAGTCAAGCTTATCTGGAATACGTAAACGATTCAGCATTGTGCGGAATCGCAGATAGGGATTGGAAGGAATACATGGTGAACATTTTGGGTGGGAAGATGTCTTATAAGCTTGGGAATTAGTGGATATAGGTGCTTCGAAAATAGGACATGATGACGAGGTGGATTCCATGGGAAATTTCCAAGTAGTATATATTTTTTTTAAGAAATTTTACCAGGAACTGAAATAAAAAAACAGAACAGACAGACACGCGTTACAAGCTAACTCGATTTTTTTTGCTAGTATCTTCCCAAACTTGCTCGTGCTTGGACCATTTCAACGATGAGAACGATACAATGATATAAACGATAAAAAAATCAAGATTGTGTTTATATTTTTATCGTTAGTATTGTTGTATCGTTCTTATCGTTTCGGTATACATCGTTATCGCGCTTTTTCCGGGCAGGGGCAGGGGCAGGGGGCTAACAAAAACCCTTCGTGCTCTTCGCAGTCTTCGTTACTTCGCGGTTTTCAGCATCAACTTTTAATGTCTTTTTTGAGCACTCTTCTTTTATCCACACATGTACGGGATAATTTTTTATAGCGCTCATCCATATGAAACGATTCTGGGAATCGGCGTAACCCCTGTTGGAGGTTTCCTAGGCAATTATATTTGATCAAGGATTCAATAGATTTGCTTTTAATGAGCACGTTTATTGCCGTCTCATACTTGTCAAGGCACGCATGATAATAGAGATCCCCTTTTGCAGCTATAATGTCTTCGGTTACGGGGAAATTCCATATGATTTGATAAGGATGTATACGAGATTTATCAGAAACTTCGCTGCAATGTAACTGATCGCTTAGGAGTACGATAGCAGAAAGCCACAGATCAAAGGCATTGAGTTGCTCTTCATCATTAGCCATTTGTAAATGGTTGCAGATCGCGGCAATGATTGTAAAAATGATATAATAGAAGACATCTTCGTCTCGGGTGAATTTCTTGATGTATGTTTTATACAGGTCGAAGAGAGTTTCAATCACTTGAGGATAGGAGTTTCCTTCTCGAGAATTTATATGATCTCCCAGGAGATTGGTTAAGCTAATGCCATCTTCTGCTGGAAACGGCGTTTCGTTTTTGGCTTCTTTGACCATCCATTCTAAGAGCCTCACTATGATGCTTTTATACGCTTCGTCGGCCATGTAATGACAAAACTGTTCGCGATAGTGGCTGAGATAGTACGTCGTGAGGATCCAAGAGTTTAACGTTTTATCTTTAAAGCTACGGTAAATAATCGTTTCCAAATTCTTTTGACATT
>JAEORY010000564.1 GCA_016840645.1 Candidatus Borrarchaeota archaeon
AACCGCAAATATACCATAGCTATGGTTTTTCTGCGGCATCATGTTAATTAGCGGCATATAAATCATTCCACCATTCCCATAAACTTCTATTGAAGTTCTATCAACAAATATTTGAAGTTCGATTTGTCCGTTTTCCAGTTTCAGCTGAGTTTTAATATCATTTAAGGAAATCTCCTCTTTTAAAGCATCATAGGATATTTTGACACCTCGAAGATCGAGAACAGTCATACTATTTTCACCAGGAACGAATTTAAGTTCAAGCTCATATAGCTCTTTATTTAAGGCCGATAGTGGATTATTGGTTTTATTCAATCCAAGGTTATTCCATTGCTGCGTTTTTGTCCTGAGGTCTTTTAGTTCTTCAATTGGATTCATTTGTAAGCGATAACCTTCTTCAGTCAAATGCAAGGTCAATTCTGAGGGCAAAGTCAACTGTTGGTTAAAGGGCATCCCTGGATTTTCTGGCCCCCTCATCCAGGTTACTTGTACGCGTCTATCATTCGGCATATTATGCCAAGTCATGGTTGCATAGTAATTCTCATCTATAACTAAAGATTGAATACGATCTTTGGTAGATGCCGGTTTTCCCTCTAGTGTATAAAATGTATTTCCATCAAAAGTTCCTACTATATAACTGCCATCAATAAAAATCATTACCCATTTCGTTTCGGCAGTATTACCATCAACAGGGAGCTGAAAGAAATCCACACAACCACAGAGTTCATCCCCCCAGCTATCCTGCTCAACCCTACTCTCAAGTTCCCAATCTATCAAGTTTTCAGAGCTATAGAAACCTACGCATCTTAGTTTTTCTCCATCCTCATTTGTGAAGAAGTCGTAGGTAGGAGCAACCCATCTCTTTGTGGGCTCAAACCAAAATGGACGAGGAGTATCAATCCGCGCACCCTCATGAGTCAGTACCGGGTTTCCTTCAAAGTCAGTCATGGTTTGCCCTCCGTCATTAGAATAAGCAAAGCATAACCCAATATTCGTTCTTAGATAAAAGGCCAAAATAACATCTTCTTCACCTGTTTTAAGTCCTAACTGATCAGTATGATCAATAAAGGCAGCTCCCGAGAAACAAGCTCCCGGATCTGGTTTGGGGTATAAAACAGCCGGCCGTTCTTCCCAGTGAACTAAATCCTTACTAACAGCATGTCCCCATGACATATTTCCCCAATGAGTCGCCATCGGATTATACTGGTAATACATATGGTATTCGCCTTTGTAATAGATTAGTCCATTGGGATCATTTAACCATCCTCTTTTCGAACTAAAATGCAACTGAGGACGATACTGCTCCATATACAAACTATCCGATCCCTTAATTCCATCATTTAAGGATATCTTTTGCAAACCACTATAAAGGCTGTCTACTTCAACGGTTAAGGTTTTTCCCTGATGTTGTGAAAGATCTAAAAATCCGTAGTAATCTTCTACATCAGGAGCCAATGGTAAGTGGAATTTTCCTAGAAGAATATCATCCACTTTAATTGTCATATATCTATCTGAAGGCCCAAAAAGAAGAGGTACATTCAAATATTGTTTGTCGATTACCATTTCCTTTTTAAGATCACCCTTTTTGGCGCTGTTCTCTGAGCACGATGAAAATGATACAGATAGCCCCACGAGGACTAGAAATACTAGGATCTTATGTTTCATATTTCACTTATGGTTTAGCGTATTAAAATGATAGATTTTTGCTAAAGTAATCTATTGTCCAGAATCAATTCTAAGCAATTGGAACAAATTGTGCAGGAACTCAATTTGCTGTTGAACGGTTGAACTAGGCCGTTCGCCGCAGGCGGATCGGCTTTAGTGATTTGTTCTGCGACACGGTTTTCACTTTCTCCAAGTACTGCCTTGTATTTCCAAATGTGGTAAGCAATTCGTTAACTTGATTTGACAATAAATCAATAGATTTCGTGATTCTATAAAGATCAATTAGGTGGTACTTCATAATCCCAGGGTTCAAGTTTCTCATAGAATTGAAGATCTTCCGTAAAGTTTTTTTCTAGCTCTAAAGTTTTACCATCAATAATCTCAATGTATTTCTCCGTATATTTTGATAAATCCCATGCGGTCAGGGTGAGGAAATATTCTCCTACTGGCAAACCATTGAATATTATTTCTCCCTTTTCATCTGATATTTGTTTGAATTTATAAATAACAATATCATCTCCAATGTGACCAATACCCATTCTCGCGTTCTTAAACCCTAGACAGGTAGCATTTTTATCGAACAATTTTGCCGAAGCTCCCTCAGCTGGAACTGGTTTCCAGGAAATCGTACCACCTTCAAAGACTACCTCAGGATAGGTGACAATTATCCTCAAATTACCAGTATCGGGCCATCTACTGCAGCTTGAAAGCATAAGAAATACAGTAAGGAACGATATACAATATCTATCTTTCATGGTTTACCAAATTAATGAAGGCTTTCTATACGGATCATAATTCTTAGTCCTTGCATTCTGGTGATTTGTATTTTCACATTTCTGGGGCACAATCCAATTAAGGATAATAGATGCCAAAAGATTGGCAAAAATCTGTGTGATACATTTTACTTCAAAAACTCCAACCCGCTGTAATTGTGAGTAATTGAACATTTAGGTCATGGATATTGACTATTGTCTCATCTTCCCTTACTAGCCTTTCCTCGATTTCATGATTACCTAACCCCAAGTAGTCTACATTGATGGTAATTCTATTTTTTATCAAGCAGCCAAAACCAACTCTAAATCCAAAACTTGTTGTCCAATCGGTCTCCCAGGTAGCTGCCACCCATTCATTATCTGTGACTTTCATATAGTTGAATGTCATACCAGAATTACATAAAAGAGAAATGGACTCTGAAATCTCGTATTGATAAAAAAATCCGGCAGAAAGCGGCAGGTATAGATATTCAGGAAGCGATAAAAGAGGATATGATACTGATATTTCAGCAGCTTTATTTATCCATTTACGACTTATATCACCCAAGATAAAATCTATAGAAGAAAACAATCCGAATCCTCTCGCGGGCCATTTATAAGAGTATTGAAATCCAACTTCGATGCCTAGCTTTCCAGTTGCTCTGATATCTCCTTCTCTGGCATGTATAGTGTAAACACCGTAATCAGAAACTGGGATAGAAGGCCCAATATGAAAATTGTAGCTGCTTTGTGAAAATGAATTGCTGAATATGAACAGCAACAAAACAACAGAGAATAATACCTTGGTGATTGTTTTCATTACAGGTGTTCTACTTAAGGATATTGACGAAACATCATTGTGATGTAGTTGAAAACATTCATTTATATTGACA
>JAEORY010000565.1 GCA_016840645.1 Candidatus Borrarchaeota archaeon
TGATTTTTTCTTCAATTGAAATCTTCATTTGAAAAGAAAATGGGTATCTTGTCAGAAACGTTCTTTGAATGAAATGTGTGGGCTCTGGAGAAGGTGTAAGGAGCTGATAGTGGGGCTAAAATGGTGCGCAGTGATAACAAGTACTTATACAATGGGAAAGAACTCCAGGATGAACAATTAGGTGGGATAAACTTAGACCTATATGACTATGGGGCAAGGTTCTATGATCCTGCTTTAGGACGGTTCCATACCCATGATAGGTTTGCAGAAAAATACCTTGACTTCTCTCCTTATCAGTATGCTGCCAACAATCCTATTATGTTCATTGATGTAAATGGGGATAGTGTGCAGTATGCTAATAGCGAAATAGAAGCTTTTGTACAGCAATATTCTTCACAGACAAAAATAAATCGGAGAGGTAAAGAGGTAAAAAACAAGAAATACAATGCTCAGTTTGCACAATTAATTTCTTCATTAGAGGCATCATCAGATATGTTTGTATTTTCTAATGATGCCAGCGCACTAAAAAGCTCAGACCTTGGAGCTGTAGGTGAGTTTAACGTTGAATCAGATGGCAGTCAGTTTAATATTATTGTTCCTAACTTCTCTGGTGGCGAGAAAGGTGCATTGATGGACCTAATGGGCGGGAGAGGAGCTGTTCTAGCTGAGGAAGTTTTTCATGCCAATCAATATCTTACTGGGGATATATCCAAAATAAAGCAAAAAGGTTCCTTTGCTTTAAAAAGTAGTAATCCTGGTAATACAAATCTTTGGCTTGAAGTTGATGCAAAAATGTTTGCCGCCTCAAGCGGAATGGCAAACCTAAGTTCCTCCACTTACATGCCAGGATTCTCAATTCCTACAATGGCTGGCTTGGTTAATAGACGAGGCAATGACAGAATTGAAGTAGGCAGACTACTTGTTCTAGGAACCCGAGAGATTGTTTCATCAACCTCTACACCTGGTCTTCAAAGGACAGTAGTTTATCCTAAATCGTATAATGCATTTAAATAAATTACTTGTCATGAAGAGATACGTAGTAATATTTCTAGGGTTTCTATTTTGTACAACTTGCTTCGCTCAGAGTGAGATCAGCCCAGCTACTGATTTATACCTTCTTAGACTGGACTTCCAACGGGAAATATCAGTTCTTCCTTGTGATTGTTGTAGTGGGGATATTGGGATGGAACAAGAATGCAAATTATTCCAAGTGCAAGTCCAAGATATCCTTTTTCAAAGAGATTCTAGTGTTTATGATTCTAGCTCCCTTAAAAAAGTCCAATACATAATTGTGCCCTCAAACGTATTGAAGGATGCATCGAGTTTTCCTCAAGAAGCATATGTATCTGCAACCAATTCTTGTACTGTTTTGGCTATAGTTGCAAACAGGATGCTAACTGAGCAACCAGATAATATTACAGGTTATACTGGATTGGCTCATGTAACTGGATTAAACAAATGCATGAAGTATAATTTCTTTCAAAGACTCTTTCTTTCCTTGGGAATTGGTGAAAAGAGCATTATTCCCAATGGAAAAGAAATACCAGCAGAGGATTTTCCAATTGTTCAACTTATTTTACGTGACATTGAAAATCGGTAGTTACTATCATAGAATTAGGTTTGATAACCAATTGTCTTTATACATGAAGAACTGTAAAATGTATGATGGACTATGACGGAACTATGTTCACAAAATGGTTGCGAAATCTAATTGTTACGACTATGGTCTAAGATTCTATGACCCAGCATTAGCAAGGTTTAGAACACAAGATCCCCGATCAGAAAAATACTTCTCTCTTTCGCCTTACAATTATGTTGCAAATAATCCGGTTCTTTTTATTGATCCAAGAGGGGATACAATAAAGTATGCAGACAACCTTTCTAAGGACCAACGTACTCAATTAACTAGTACAATAGCAGATTTAAAAAATGATGCTGGTTTTAGCAAACTCTTTGGACTATTAGAAAGTAGCAAATCAGTTTTTACAATTGGCAGTTATTCTCATAAAAGCGCAAATGAGAATACGCCTGGGTTCTTTAATCCACGAACTAATGAGATAAGTATATTGGATTATGATGAAGGATCAATTCATGGAACCGTTATGGAAGAATTATTCCATGCCTTTCAATATGAATTTTATGGATCCGAGAAAGCAGCTAAATTAAGATCTACAACAGCTTTAGAAACAGAAGCAAAACTATTTAGGTCACAAAACAAACAAAATTTTGGATTAAGTGAAAATGACTTGCAGTATGGATTGTTGGGCGCAAGTGCAACATTTAATTTTGCAACAAATCAAACAACCTCTGATTTTGTGAATGCTCTGGAAAGTGGAGGACCCGTTGATAGTAATGTTGCGAGGAAATTTGAAACATTCTATCGTTCTCAACATCGCGTGATTCAGAATGTATATAAGAATAAGAGTATACCTAGTGGAGCAAATGGTTTTCAAATTGCAGCATTCAAAAACATCTACCAGAAATGAGAATAGAAATTATTATTTTATTGAGCATCATGTTTTCATGCAGCACATTATCGAATAAGAAACTGAATGAATCGGAAATCTGCAGGGAAGATATCGTAATTGAACAGAATGAGGTTATCTCAGAGATAGAAAGTCTAGTGTTGAATCGAGACTTTTATCTAGAAGGTGAAAGTCAGTATTTCATGTTTGAGATTCATTTGAATGACAAGTTGAGAATAAAGGAAGTTAAATTGGTTTTTGAGAACAATCCTCAATACACAGATCAAATAATGGAGCTAATTTCGAAGCTTTCTTTTAAAAAGATTGATGACCATAAAAAGTGTCAAGAATATGTACTGCCCTTTATTGTTAATGCAAGGCTGAAGAGACTTAAATATCCAAAGGATAAAATGTTTTATGATGTTGATTTACCAATTGATTAAGGTATACGTCATAAAAACGCTTTTAGTAACAGATACAGAAATATCTTCCTCTCCAATCAATTGAAATAAGTATCTTTCAACATCGTTCTTTGAAACAATTATGATGGCATGAGGGCCTCAGGATATATAACTTCCTGATATAGTGTTGAAAACTATGCTCAGTGAGAACAAGTACCTATACAATGGCAAAGAGCTGCAGGATGAGCAGTTGGGTGGAGTCAACTTAGACCATTATGACTACCATACTCGCTTTTACGACCCTGCCTTAGGCCGCTTTACAACCCAAGATCCCCTAGCAGACGAGTTCAGTTCCTGGACACCCTATCATTACGTGCATAATAACCCGATTAACCTTGTTGATCCCACAGGGATGGCTGCTACCAAGTATGA